>JAAZLV010000272.1 GCA_012799155.1 Bacteroidales bacterium
CCCCAGCCCAAGCTGGAGCTGCTCTTCCGGCCCGGCAGGTAACGCTCTGACGAACAAGAAAAAAAAGGGACTCCTATGGGTCCCTTTTCAATTGTGAACAGTGCTGCAGCTTATTCTTCAGCGATGACCGGCTTGTAGTAGGCCATATCCTCAATGCCCAGGCGGGTGATGAAGTTGTAATTCTTCACAACCTCCACCTCACCGTAATGGATATATACCTCGGCGCTGCGGCGGAAGAGGGCGGCATCCTTGTTGGCATCCTGCAGGAGCAGGTGTCCCATTACCAGGTGACCGGCGCACTCCACCAGACGGCGGGCGTGGAAATCGAGATAATCTTCCTCCTTTTGGTTGTTTACCAGCTCCACCATCTTCTCGTACATCTCTGCCATTTGTTTCAGCACCTTTTTAAGCTGTTCCAGCTCTGGCGTCACCGGCATCGCCTCATACTCCTTGATGCGTTGCAGGTAAGTACCGGTGGTGACATGGCGGATGGCTGCCACTACCTGCAGCTGCGTGGTACCCTCGTAAATATTGGTGATGCGGGCATCACGATAAAGTCGCTCGCACTTGTAATCCTTCATGTAGCCGGAGCCACCGTGCACCTGGATGGCGTCATAGGCATTCTGATTGGCATACTCACTGCTCATCGCCTTGCCCAACGGTGTGAAGGCATCAGCCAGACGGGAGTAGCGTTTCATCTCATCCCGTTCTTCGGGAGTCAGCTTCCTTTCCCGGGCGATATCCTCAAGTGTTTTGTAGAGGTCCACGAAGCGGCATGTCTCGTACAACATGGTGCGGGCCGCATCGGTCTTGGCACGCATGCTGGCCAGCATCTCGTAGACCGGCGGAAACTCGATGATTGCCTTTCCAAACTGACGCCGTTCCAGAGCATAGCTGTATGCCTCGCGTACAGCCGCCTCACAGAGGCCGACCGATTGGGCGATGATGCCCAGACGGGCACCATTCATCAGCGACATCACATACTTGATCAGTCCCATGCGCCTTGTGCCCACCAACTCCGCCTTCGCATTCTTGAAGACCAGTTCGCAGGTGGGAGCTCCCTTGATTCCCATCTTGTTCTCTATGCGGCGTACGTTTACCCCGCCGTTTTTCTTGTCATAGACAAACATGGAGAGACCACGGGCATCCTTGGTCCCCTCCTCCGAGCGTGCCAGCACCAGATGGATGTCGGCATCACCGTTGGTAATGAAACGTTTCACACCATTCAGGTACCACTGCTTCTCCTCCTCGTTGTAGGAGGCCTTGAGCATCACTGCCTGCAGGTCGGAACCGGCATCCGGCTCGGTGAGGTCCATCGACATGGTCTCACCCTGTACAATGCGTGGCAGGAAACGTTCTTTCTGCTCTTCCTCTGCAAACTCATAGATTGTTTCGCCGCAATCCTGCAGCATCCATATATTCTGGAAACTGGCATCGGCACGGCTCACAATGTCGGCACTCATCATGTAGGGTACCATGGGGAAGTTGAGCCCGCCATACTTGCGGCTCAGCCCCATCCCCATCAGCTCAGCTTTGTTGAGTGCATCGAGGTTCTGCTGTGTGGGGGCGGCATATGTTACCCGTCCGTTCTCCACGGTGGGTCCGCAGTGGTCCACCTCCTCGGCATTGGGTTCGATGATGTCGGCACAGATCTCGCCCACCACCTCCAGCACCTTGTCGTAGCTGTCCATGGCATCCTCGAAGTCCATCGGGGCATAATCATATTTCTCCTTGTCTGCGTAGTTTCTCTCTTTCAGTTCCACGATCCTCTTCATCAGTGGATGTTGCAGGTGGTGACGGAACTGCGGTGTATCGGTATAAAAATTGGCCATAATCGTTTTCTACTTGGTATTTTTCCTGTAATATTTGATCATCCTCGGGATCACGGTTTCAATGTCGCCCGTGATGACATAATCGGCGATAGTGTTGATGGGTGCGTTGGGATCGTTGTTGATCGAGATGATCAGCGAGCTCTCCTGCATGCCGGCGATGTGCTGAATCTGACCCGAGATGCCGCAAGCAATGTAGAGCTTGGGACGCACGGTGACACCTGTCTGACCGATCTGACGTTCATGTCCTGCAAAGCCGGCATCGACAGCAGCACGGGAGGCTCCCACCTCGGCACCCAGTACGTCGGCAAGCTGATAGAGCAGGTCGAAGTTCTCCTTCGAACCTACACCGTAGCCACCGGAGACGATGATGGGCGCATTCTTGATGTTCACCTTCGATTTTTCAACGTGGCGGTCGATGATGGCAACTACGAAGTCCTTCTCACTTACAAAGTCGGCCACCTGATGTTCCACCACTTCTCCCTTGTAATGGGGATCGAGGATCTCCTTCTTCATCACCCCCTCACGTACTGTAGCCATCTGTGGCCGGTGGTCGGGGTTGATGATCCAGGCTACGATGTTGCCACCAAAGGCGGGACGGATCTGATAGAGCAGGTTTTCGTAGACCTTACCTGCCTTCTTCTCTTCATGGTCGCCAATCTCGAGCGAAGTACAGTCGGCTGTGAGTCCACTGCCCAGTGCTGATGAGACACGGGGGCCAAGGTCACGGCCGATGATGGTGGCACCCATCAGGCAGATCTGCGGTTGCTCCTGTTTGAACAACTCTACCAGGATAGAGGTATGGGGTAATGTGGTGTAGGGGGAGAGGCGATCATCACTGAAGATGTGCAGCCGGTCTACTCCGTAAGGAAAGACCTGTTCCGCTATACTTTCTGTTTGAGCGGCGGCAGCGATGGCCTCGAGGCGACAATTCAACTGTGTGGCCAGTGACCGTCCCTTGGTAAGGAGCTCCTGGCTCACCTCGGCCACCCTACCCTCTTCAATTTCCAGATATACAAATATATTGTTCATGTTCAATGTCTGTTTGTGTTAACCAATGGTATGATTTGCAATTAGTTCACGCATCAATTCGTCGATCTCGGCATCACTGCCCGAGAGCTGTTTGCTCTCCTTTGCCTGAAACACCACGTTCTCGATCTTCTTCACCTTGGTGGGTGAGCCGGAGAGTCCGCACTGTTGTGGATCTGCATCGACATCCGCCACACTCCACTCGGTAAGGTTCAGATAGGGACGGCTGCTGTAGATATCGATGTAATCGATATGTTCCACCTGTCGCTCGGTAATTGTTTTTGCATGCTTGTACTTCTGCAGCAGTTTGGCATTACGTGGCCTGCAGGTTGCTGCAGAGCTGTTCACGGTGATCACTGCAGGAAGGGGACATTTGACCACTTCAACACCATGTTCCAGTCGCCGCTTCACTCTTATATGACCCTGGGTGACATCTTCAATGGCTTCGGCATATGTAATCTGCGGGATTCCCAGCTTCTCGGCAATCTGGGGACCCACCTGGGCGGTATCACCGTCGATGGCCTGTCGTCCGGAAATGATGAGATCGTAGTCAGCCAGCTTACGCACTGCCATGGAAAGAGCATAGGAGGTAGCCAGTGTATCAGCACCGGCAAAAGCTCTGTCGGTAAGCAATACTCCGTCGTCGGCACCCCGAAAGAGGCCTTCGCGCAGGATCTCTGCAGCGCGGCCGGGGCCCATGGTGAGCACTGTTATTTTACTGCCTGGGTAGCGGTCTTTGATTTGTAGTGCCTGCTCTAGTGCGTTCAGGTCCTCAGGATTAAAGATGGCGGGCAATGCCGCTCTGTTTACTGTTCCGTCGGCTTTCATCGCATCTTTCCCAACGTTGCGGGTATCGGGAACTTGCTTCGCCAACACAATAATGTTAAATACCATGTTCTTCAATTGTTACGATGTGTTTGTTTCATAGAGAGCAACAAATATACACAAAAAAGCATTATATGTGCTGTTCCAGGTCTATTTTTCAGAAATAAAAAAAATGTTACCAATCATTAAACCTAAGAGCGATTCCTGAGTCAGAAAATTGCGAAAGATGCTATTCCGGCAAACATATCTGAATGATAAATGTTAATTAAACAGATGCTCAACAGAAAGAACACCATTATATCATCAGCAAAAGATGGGGAATAGCCGGATTGTCATTTGTATAAATTCAAAAACAGATATGAAACATCTCACACTGATTCTTACCCTCCTCTCCCTCATGTTGCTTGGCAGCTGTTCAGGGATCAAGTATCTCACTGTGGAAACCAGGGAGCCGGCACAAGTTACATTGCCATCTGAAGTGCTTTCTATTGCCATTGTGAACAATGTTGTAGAACAACCCGAAGATATTGGCCATACCATTCAGAAGATCGGACAATCAACAAGTGACAAGACAAAAGCATCATCCGACAGTATGGCATTCATTTACACAGAGGCACTGGCTCAGTTCCTGGAGGAAGAAGATTATTTTCACCGCATACATTTTGTATCCGAGGGCTTGCGGAAAGACAACAATTTTTTCAGTGAAGTGCCGTTGTCACCAGAGAAAATGAATGAGATAAGAAGAGAAACAGCTGTCCATGCAGTTGTTTCGCTCGACAAACTGATACTTGAAACCCATGTAAAAGAGCATTACCGTCAGCAAGGTTATAGCTATGGTCAATTGACTGGCATTATCATATCGAACATACGGGTCTATCTGCCTACAATGGAGGGAAAGATTCCAGTAGTGCAATTTAGCGACAGCCTTAAATGGGAAGGATTTGACATTCGCGACGAAAAGGCATATGCCGAGTTAATGCTTCCCTCGCGTGAAGAAGCGATGAAGCAGCTGGTTGTGAGGGCTGCCGAGAAGATGACCTATGTCTTCGCACCACACTGGGAGATGCAAGACAGGTGGTACTATACGCTGCCCTCCTCATTGATGAGAGAAGGTGAAACCTATGCAAAAGCAGCAGACTGGCTTCGTGCAATCGAGAAATGGGAA
>JAAZLV010000273.1 GCA_012799155.1 Bacteroidales bacterium
AGTCCTGTTCCATGTTTTTCAGGATGTGGTTCAAGACGGTCTCACGATACCAGCGGGAACGGTTCGTGATCTTGTATTTCTTCAGATAAAACTGAATGAGGTTGTGCTCTTCGTCGCTGAGCATGAAAACCGCCTTTCTGACACGCGGTTTCACCTTTCCCTGTAACTTATATTTTTTTGTGCCCATCAAATAACTTCCATTCGATTTCCTTCCGTTACAGATCAGTTTTGGATCACATCTGAAACGCTTTCCCTTTGCTGATGCAAAAAAACAAAATATTTCCACCAAAAGGAACTTTTTCACTCCTAAATTTGTATTTTTACAACATTTATGGGCTTTTCAGCCCAAAAGCAATGGCGCAACACAACGAACTGGGACATAAAGGTGAGGCGGCAGCGGTGAGCTATCTGGAGTCGGAAGGACATCGCATCCTCGAAAAAAACTGGCGGCTGCATGGGTATGAAATCGACATCATCACCACCCATGGGGACTGTATCGTCTTTGTGGAGGTGAAGACCCGTACATCGGAGCAGTGGGGTGATCCGGAGAGCTTTGTCGGTACACAACGCATGCGTCGGTTGATTAAGGCTGCCCATCAGTACCTGCTCATTCACCGGATAGATTTGCCGGCACGGTTCGATATCGTGGCCATCATCTGGGAGGGTGACCGTTGTGATCTTGAACACTTCGAGGATGCTTTTATGGCGTTTTAAACTACAGCTGTTATGGATATCGAAGCACTATATGACTATTGTCTCTCTGTGAAGGGCGCCGAGGCAACGACTCCCTTCGACGAGGTGACCATCGTGATGAAGGTGATGGGTAAGATGTTTGCCCTGATACCCACAGATGTGGATCGTTTCAGCATCAGCCTGAAATGTGATCCTGAGAAAGCGTTACAGCTGCGTGAAGCATACAGCTGCGTTGAGAGTGCCTATCATATGAACAAAACCTACTGGAACCGGATCTGGCTCGATGGTGACATGGATGACGATGAACTGAAGAGATGGATCAACCACTCCGTGGAGCAGGTGATTCGCAAACTACCCAAAAAGAAACAGGAGGAATATTATGGAAAAGCTGAGCAATGAACGACGTATTATTCGTCTGGAGGAGACAGACTCCACCAATCGTTACCTGAAACAACTTGTCAGAGAGGAACGACCCGAAGAGGGTTCGCTGGTAATCGCCGATTATCAGACAGAAGGACGAGGACAAATGGGCAACAGCTGGTACTCCGGCAGAGGCGACAACCTCCTCTTCAGCCTGCTGATCTACCCCCGGCAGTTGCCGGCAAACGAATCGTTCATCCTATCACGCGTTACCTCGCTTGCCCTCAAAAACCTGCTCGATTCCTTCACCGACGACATCCGCATCAAATGGCCCAATGACATCTACTGGAAGGATAAGAAAATTGCCGGCATCCTCATCGAAAATGACATCCAGGGCAAGGAGATCGACAACACGGTGATTGGCATCGGTCTCAACGTCAATCAACAGATCTTTCCCGTCGATCTGGCAAATCCTGTTTCACTGCGGCAGATCACGGGTATCCAGCACAACAGGGAGCATCTGCTGGAACTGTTCATGAGGGAGTTTTTTCTGCTCTATCGGGATCTCCAGGAGGGGCTGAAAATGGATATCGAGGATGAGTACATGCTCGACCTCTACAGGGTGAACGACTATTACTGGTTTGAAGACTGCAAAGGCCGTTTCAAAGCAAAAATTGAGACGGTGCTTTCATCCGGCCACCTCGTGCTCCGCACACTCGACAGTGACGAGGAGCGCAGGTATGCCTTCAAGGAGGTATCGTTCATGAATTAGATGAAAACTATTACGGTTAAATATCAACATATGCAATACAAACGGATTTTATTGAAACTGAGTGGTGAGTCGCTCATGGGAGAGAAACAGTATGGTATCGACGAAAAACGACTGGAGGACTATGCCGCGCAGATTCGTGATGCCGCCCTGAAAGGAATAGAGATCGGCATCGTCATCGGGGGGGGTAACATCTTTCGTGGACTGAGTGGCACCGACAAGGGTTTCGACAGGGTAAAAGGGGATCAGATGGGGATGCTCGCCACCGTGATCAACAGCCTGGCGCTCAGCTCGGCCCTTACAGCGATAGGACAGCCCAACCGCGTTTTCACAGCCATACGCATGGAACCGGTGGGAGAGCTCTACTCCAAGTGGAAAGCTATCGAGGCAATGGAACAGGGCCAGATCGCCATCATCGCCGGAGGCACCGGAAATCCCTTCTTTACAACCGACACTGCGTCGGCACTCAGGGGTATAGAGATCGAGGCAGATGCCATGTTCAAGGGTACACGTGTCGATGGCGTCTATACTGCCGACCCGGAGAAGGATCCTACAGCCACGAAGTTCAGCAGCATCACTTTCGATGAGATTTACAAAAGGGGACTGAAGGTGATGGACCTGACCGCTACTACGCTTTGTCGCGAGAACAATCTACCCATCGTGGTGTTCGACATGGACAGCTACGGCAATCTGAACAGGGTGATTGACGGTGAAGAGATCGGTACATTGGTCCATTTGTAGCAGCCTTTCAAAAGTTTTGACTATTTTTGCCAGTATTACAATTTTTAATAATTATGGAAACAACAACAATCAGAAATGAGGCCGAGGAGAAGATGAAAATGACCCTCGAGTTTCTGGATGAGACCTTCTCACGCATCCGTGCAGGACGTGCCAACCCGCACATCCTCGACGGTATCCGCGTGGAGTATTACGGAAGCCATGTGCCGCTGACAAACGTGGCTACTGTGAACACCCCCGACGCCAAGACCATCATGGTGCAGCCCTGGGAGAAACAGATGCTCAAGGTGGTGGAGAAAGCAATCCTCGATTCAGATGTGGGCATCACCCCCGAGAACAATGGGGAGGTAATCCGTCTGGGTATTCCCCCGTTGACTGAGGAGCGGCGCCGTCAGCTGGTAAAGCAGACCAAACAGGAGGCAGAAGATGCAAAGATCAGTATACGCAATGCCCGCCGCGAAGGGATTGATGAGTTAAAGAAAGCAGTGAAAGAGGGACTGCCCGAAGATATGGGCAAGGATGGCGAAAACGAACTGCAGAAACTGCACGACAAGTACATCCGTAAGGTGGATGAGATGTTCGGTGAGAAAGAGAAAGAAATATTGACCGTTTGATGACATCAGCCTGCGGTGAGCAACGACAGTCACGACGCAGCGGTCTGGTAATCAGGAATACCGGAAACAGCTACCTGGTGCGCGATGAGCAGGGCAACGACCTGCTCTGCCGCGCCAAGGGTAACTTCCGGCTGAAAGGGATACGCAGCACCAGTCCCGTGGTGGTGGGTGACCGGGTGAGCCTCGATGTGAACCCCGACGGCACCGCTTTCATTACCGATATCGCCGATCGGAAGAACTACATCGTGCGAAGGGCATCCAACCTCTCCAAGCAGTCGCATATCCTGGCAGCCAATATCGACCGGGCACTGCTCTGCATCACACTGCGTTCACCTGAGACCAGCACAGTCTTCATCGACCGCTTTCTGGTGACCGCCGAAGCCTACTCGGTACCGGTGACCCTTCTATTCAATAAGATTGATCTCTACAATGAAGAGGATCAGGAGTATCTGAGCGGAATCATCCGCCTCTATACGAGCATCGGTTATCACTGCCTGGAGAGCTCGATGATCACCGGCAAGGGCAGGGAGGAGATCGA
>JAAZLV010000037.1 GCA_012799155.1 Bacteroidales bacterium
CTCCGTTACCGGGGCCTAAACCAGTTACAATATAGCGCAGGCTGCGGTCGTTCACATCGAGCACCCTTTTCCAGAGGACATCCTTGATCTCATCGCCGGTTCCCTGCACCCGCAGGATATAGTTGTCAAGCAGTGCCGAGATGGTGTTGTGTGCGGTTGTCACCGCATGAAAGTCGCCCGTGAAGTGGAGGTTGATATTCTCCATGGGGAGCACTTGTGCATATCCGCCACCGGCAGCCCCGCCCTTCATGCCAAAGACAGGTCCCAGAGAGGGTTCGCGCAGTGCCACAATCGCATTCTTGCCTATCTTGTTCAGTCCGAGGGCCAGTCCGATAGAAACGGTGGTCTTGCCAATACCAGCCTTGGTGGGAGTGATGGCGGTTACCAGGATCAAGTTGCTCTGCTCTACCCTCTTCTGGTCTATCAGGCTGAGCGGTACTTTGGCCATGTGCCTGCCGAAGCTGATCACCTCTTCACGTGGTATGCCCACGCTCTCTGCCACATCTTTGATCTTTTTAAGCGACGTCTCTCGTGCAATTTGAATGTCTGATTTCATTGGTTATAGTTATAGTTGTATGTTTTAACTTTTAGATGCCGTTAGTTTCTCTTCCAGCATCACCAGCTGATCGCGCAGCTGGGCTGCTTCCAGGAACTCCAATTTCTTGGCGGCAACCATCATCGCCTTGCGGGTCTGTTCGATCTTGAGCTTCAGCTCGTCTGTGGTAGCAATTTCCGGCAGCGGTTCGGCTGCCATGGAGGAGTAGTCCGGCTCAACATAAGCCCTGGCTTCGGCTGAGGCAGTGTATTCCTTGCTCAATGCCGAGGAGAGGGACCGTTTGATTTGACGCGGTGTGATGCCATGCTCCTCGTTGTATTTCATCTGTTTCTCACGACGACGATTGGTTTCGTCTATGGTCTTCTGCATGCTGTCGGTGATCTTATCTGCATAGAAGATCACCCTGCCGTTCACATTGCGGGCCGCCCTACCGGCAGTCTGCGTGAGTGAGCGGTGGGAACGGAGGAACCCCTCCTTGTCGGCATCGAGAACTGCCACCAGTGACACCTCCGGGAGGTCCAGTCCCTCACGGAGCAAGTTGACTCCTATCAGCACATCAAAGATACCGGCCCTCAGTTGCTCCATGATCTTTACCCGCTCGAGTGTTTCCACATCGGAATGGATGTAGTTGCATCGGATGTTGTTCCCCGCCAGGTACTCGGTCAATTCTTCCGCCATCCGTTTGGTAAGGGTGGTGACCAGCACCCGCTCATTTTGCTCCACGCGCAACTGAATCTCTTCCATCAGGTCGTCTATCTGGTTGAGGCTCGGACGCACATCAATGGGCGGGTCTAGTAGACCGGTAGGGCGGATCAGCTGATCCACCACGATCCCCTCCGACTTTTCCAGTTCATAGTCGGCAGGGGTGGCACTGACAAAGATGATCTCCGGTGATAGCTCCTCAAACTCCTCGAAGCGGAGGGGACGGTTGTCGATAGCGGCCGGCAGGCGGAAGCCATACTCAACCAGGTTCTTCTTGCGGGAGTTGTCGCCGCCATACATCGCCCTGATCTGGGGGATGGTGACATGGCTCTCATCAATCACGGTGAGGTAATCTTCCGGGAAGAAGTCCAGCAGGCAGAAAGGCCGCGTACCGGGCTCGCGACCGTCGAAGTAACGAGAGTAGTTCTCAATGCCGGAACAGTAACCGATCTCCTTGATCATCTCCAGGTCGTAGGTCACCCTTTCATAAAGTCGTTTTGCCTCGTATGGCTTGCCAATCTCCTGAAAAAAATCCACTTGCTTGCCCAGATCAATTTGTATCTCATCTATGGCACGGTTGATCCGCTCCTGCGTAGTTACGAAGAGGTTGGCCGGGAAGATTCGGTAGTTGTCCAACCGCTCCATGGTGACACCAGTGAGCGGGTCTATCGATTCGATGCTCTCGATCTCGTCACCCCAGAATATGATGCGTATGATGTAATCGTGATAGGCAAGGAAGACATCCACCGTATCTCCTTTCACCCGGAAGTTTCCACGGCTGTAATCGGCTGTCTCATTGCGCGAGTAGAGGCTGTTAACCAGCAAACGCAGCAGCTGATCCCTCTCGATTGTCTGCCCTACAGTGACCTCGATGGTGGTTTTGTTGAAGTCCTCGGGGTTGCCGATACCGTATAGGCAGGAGACTGAAGAGACCACTATCACGTCGTTCCGTCCCGAGAGCAGCGAGGAGGTGGCTGCCAACCTTAGTTTCTCAATTTCATCGTTGATTGAGAGATCTTTCTCGATATAAGTATCGGTGGTGGGAATATAAGCTTCCGGTTGGTAGTAATCGTAGTAGGAGACGAAGTACTCCACCGCATTATGGGGGAAGAAGCTCTTGAACTCGCTGTAGAGCTGTGCCGCAAGCGTCTTGTTGTGGCTCAGCACCAGCGTGGGCTTGTTCACCTGAGCGATTACATTGGCGATTGTAAATGTTTTACCCGAGCCGGTGACACCCAGCAACGTCTGATAGGGCACCTTGTCGCGGAGACCTTCCAGCAGCGAGCGGATGGCTTCGGGTTGGTCACCCGTTGGTTTGTATTCTGATGTAAGTTGAAACTGCATAGTCACTGTGTAAACAAACGGTTCCTGTTTTGGTTTGCTATTGGGAAATCAACTTTAAGCACAGCACGCCTTCAGGGTGCACTTGGGAAGGGCTTGGTTTCATGAACAGTGCTGATCTGAAAAAAACGGTCCATTTCCAGATGTAGGATATAACCGGGGATCTGTTCTTCAATACCCTCACCCGTGAAGGATTTGAGTAGTGGCACATTGACCCGGTAATTTTCTTCCAAGGTTTTCTCATACTGCACTCCTTCCAAGTCCGGAACATATGCAATGGGCGGTTCAGTGGATCTTGCTGCATCGATCAACAACTCGCCCAATAATCGCTCTCGTACTAGTGGACCTCTAAAGTAATATCGTTGCAGGCGGGGAGCCAACAATGATTCCAATTTTGCATGATCGAGTGAGCTTAGTGCGGAACTGAAACCGTTCACGACTGAGCGGATGCTGTCAAGCGTGTTCTGATCAACCGGATAAGTCTGGAAGAGCTGACGGTAACGAGTTTCCGCCTCTGCCAGGTAATCACCGTTGAACCCTCCGCTTTCTGCCATCAACATATAATCGTAATATGCAGCAACGGTATTGGAATGAAGTGCACCCATCCAGGTAAGAGAATCAAGTCGTCGCTTTACCAATGGGGTGTAGTTACTTTCCGGATTTTGTTCCAGAAAATCACGCAATTCAGTCACCCGGTCACTCTTTTTCAACCACTCCCATTGCTCTGCTTCGTCTGCTTTCAACTGCATCAGCGCTACTTGAGCATCCGCAAAATGCAGACCGTCAGGGAATTTCTCTATATATTGCAGGTAACCTGTCACGCTATTTGTCTTTATGGCAGCATCCCAGCTGCTCCTTTCCAGATTGCCTTTTCGGATCAGTTCATTGTAGAGAAAAAAAGCAACAATCAATAAAAGGAGCAGTATAGCAATACGTCGTATCCTTCGCAAGGTTTTCCTGTTGCTATTTCCTTCTACCACTGATTCATCGTGATCTGCATTTTGTCTAATGCCATTTTGGTTTTCAACCGAACTATCTGCATTTACTTCATCTGCCTCTTCATTTTGCTTTTGTTCTAAATCAGCTCCAGTTAATGCGTCCAATCTTGTATCGGACAACTTATCAGTTGACAGTAAAGGAGTGAGCTGCACCTGTTGAGGAAGGTCCAGCTCATACTCAGTGCGTATTTTTTTTGCACAGGAATCACAAAAAAGTGATTCCTTGCATTTTTCTTTTCCACAAAGAGGACAGTGGTGAGACATAGAGCGAATGGTTTTTGGACGCAAATCCATTTTCACAAAGATAAAAATGTTTTGGTTATATTTTGTACATTTGATATCCGGAATCCCTGTTCTTTCAGTATGTGATCGATAGATATACACATTCAGGGATCCATCCATCAATAATATCCTATTGACAACAGCAAGTTTAGTACAGATATGCAATGAATTACATTAAAAAGAGAATCAATTCTTTCAGATGTGCTTTCCAGGGTATCAGCTCACTTTTCAAGGAGACACCAAATTTTCTGATTCAGTTGGCAGGGGCAATAGTGGCACTACTGATGGGACTGTTTTTTCGCATTTCGAATGTTGAGTGGCTGATACTGGTGCTGTTGATTGGCTGTATACTGTCACTGGAAGCAATCAACAGTGCTCTGGAGAATCTCTCCGACTATGCCTGTAAAAAGGAGATCCATCCTACCATCAAAAAAGTGAAAGATCTCTCCGCAGCTGCAGTGCTTATCATGGCAATGGCAGCACTGGTAGTAGGTGTTGCCATCTTTCTCCCCAGAATTGTATTACTTTTCGAATGATTGAAGCCCAACTCTATATCACTGAAATTGAAGCTCTCTCTGCATCACCAGCCGATGCGGATGAGAAAGTGCAACAATTAAAAAAGATTCTTGAGCGCCTCTGCAGAGAGATAACCCAGGAAGAGTCGCTACAATTCTCCAATCTCTTCTCGCGACTAGTGTTCATTTCCCAGAAACTGCAACTGCCTCGTCAGCTGGAATGGCAACTACAACACTTCCGAGTGCGGGTAAAGGAGTTGCGCCGTGAACCAGACAATAAGTCTGCCACGCTACTCTACCGGTCAGCGAAAAAAGCGGTGGAAACATTGTTGGAGATTGCCAGTAGTTGTTCTTCACCGGCGGATGGAGCATTTGCCCCTGTGAATAGCGGTGGTGAGGGTTTCAGGATGTCGCTCTCCCATTCTTCCACACTACGGGTGCAACTACTGCACTGCGATCCGGAACGGGGTGAGATGCTCTGCAGCTGTGAGGATCCCCCCGGTGCCGAGATACTGGTGCGTTACACACACCTATTGTACGATGAACCTGAAGAGGATCACTGCAATCTATTCCGCGTGGGGTCACAACTTAACCTGATCGACTGCAAGACCGACAAAGAGGGTATCTTTACCCCCCGTTTAATCGTACTGGAGCCGGATTACCTTGTGGACGCCTCTGCACTTGCCGAATGTTTCCAAGAGTATGCCGTTACCCCTTTTCATTACTTCCGCAACAAGTTCAGTGAAAAAGAGAATCGCTCCTACCTCCTACTGGGCAACCTGGCCAACTTCTTCCTCGACGAGCTGGTATTCGCCACGGATCCGGAACAACTCACTTTCGATGAAATTTTTCTCCGCTCCTTCAAACAGTCTCCTTTTGAATATACCAGCTGTGCAGACATTCAGTCAAATGCCGATTTCCGCGAATTCATGCAAAAGGCAAAAAGCCAGTTCGATAACATCCGGAGGGTGGTGCGTGATGATTTACCGCGTATGGAGATCGACCTACATCACTGTACTCTGGAACCCTCCTTTTACAGCGAGCGGTATGGCTTCCAGGGACGACTCGA
>JAAZLV010000274.1 GCA_012799155.1 Bacteroidales bacterium
ACGATAGGGTCAAGGTGGGTATCCTGGGTTTCTCCAATCGATTCAAAAACTCACTGGGAAAAGCTTTTCTCAAGTACGCACCTGATATGAACTTTGAACTCTTTACTGTCTGTGATATCTGGAACCGTCGAAGGGATGAAGGAGTGGCATGGTACAAGGAACAGACCGGAGGTTCAATTCGTACTGCCCGCAACACAGATGAACTGTGGAGCCAGAAGCCGGACGCCGTCATCATCAGCACTGCCGACTTCCAGCATGCACTTCAGACAGCCGAGGCAGTAAGCGCTGGCTGTGATGTCTATGTGGAAAAACCTTTCGCTGAAACGATGGATGATGCTAATCTCGCATTGCAGGCTGCCCGAAAACACCGCAAAGTTATCCAGATCGGTTCACAACGTCGTAGCGGACCCAACTACCACGCCGCACACGATTACATCCAATCGGGCAAGTTTGGCAAGATCAACGCAGTGGAGATGACCTGGAATGTGAATCAGCCGGGACGGTGGCGATTGCCGGAGCTCACCAAAGCAATCCGTGAGAAAGATACCGATTGGAAACGGTTCCTGATGAACCGCCCCTATGAGCCGTGGGACCCTCGCAAATATCTTGAGTACCGGCTCTTCTGGCCATACTCATCCGGTATCCCGGGTCAATGGATGGCTCACCAGATTGACACGGTGCACTGGTTCAGCGGACTCGATTACCCCCGCTCGGTGGTGGCCAATGGCGGTATTTACATGTGGAACGACGGCAGAAGCAACTACGACACCATGACCGCCGTGTTCGATTACGGAGATTATGACAACAAGGAGCCGGGAAACGGTTTCCAAGTGATCTACTCATCGCGACAGCACAATGCCTCGGGAGGAACCAAAGAGTGGTACTTCTCCAATGGAGGAAAGCTTGACCTGGAGAGCAATCTAGTCACCAGCGAGGGGGGACTCACCGAAAGATATGCCCTTGAGATGGGAATGGATCCCTTTGAACTGGATCGGTTTGAACTACCCCAACTTAATGTGGAAAGCGGCTCAAACACCGGTGCCGATCCGTTGACCAATGCACATATGAAAAACTGGATGACCTGTGTAAGAGAGAGTAACATCAACACAAACGCTCCTGTGGAGGCCGGTTATCATCATTCCATCGCAGACATCATGGTGACTGCTGCACTGCGCTCCGGCCAACGCGCCACCTTTGACAAAGAGATGAAGCAGGTGATTGCCGGTGGCAAAGTGTTCACCTATTAATATGAGAATCTTCTAACCCTCTCTATTCACTTGGTGTCATTCAAAGTCTCTTCTGATATTTCGTGGCGAATGGTATGAATCGTAGACACTCATTTCAGCCAACAGCTGAAGAATCAATCTGGATTATTGTGATTATTATTCAAATATGTGCTACTTTTGTAAAAAATATAAATTTAAGGCGGCATATATAATTAAATATTTTCCTAATGACTACCAGAAGACAGTTTTTAAAAACAATGGGTGGAGTGACCTTGCTCACCATTATTCCCCGCAACGTACTGGGAAATGGGATGCTTGCTCCGAGCGATGAGCTGACCAAAGGGATCATCGGAGTAGGTGGTATGGGCCGCGGCCACATTCCCTACGACAACACACGCGTAGTTGCCATGTGTGATGTAGACAAGAATCACCTCTCACAGGCAGCTTCGATGGTGAAAGACAAAATCAGTCTCTACCATGACTTCCGCGATCTGATCCTCGACAAAAACGTGGATATCGTCCATATTGCCACCCCACCCCACTGGCATGGCATCATGTCGGTAGAGGCTGCCAAGGCAGGGAAGGATATATTTTGTGAGAAACCGATGACACGCACTATCGGTGAAGGAAAAAGGGTACGGGAAGCTATTGCGCAACATGGCAACATCTTCCGTCTCAACACCTGGTTCCGTTTCAAGGATCCCTTCTACGGACTGGGCACACCGGTGAAACCACTCAAAAAACTAATTGATAGTGGCATGTTGGGATGGCCTTTGAAGGTGACCATCAGCAAGCACACCGGGTTCGACTGGAAGTTCTATTGGGTGGGAAAAAACCATTTGGAACCACAACCAATACCAAAGGATCTGGATTATGACATGTGGTTGGGGCCGGCTACATACAAACCCTACAATGCACATCGCGTCCACCAGACCTTCCGCGGCTATTGGGATTACGACGGTGGTGGTCTTGGCGATATGGGACAACATTACATCGATCCGGTACAGTACATGTTGGGCAAGGATGACAACAGTCCCGTGAAGGTAGAGGTCGATGCACCTCAACAACACCCAGATGCTGTAGGCACTTGGCGTTCCATCACCTACACCTATGCCGATGGTTGCCAGATCATCCTCTGGGGAGGTGACTATGGCGAACCCGATACACCCTATATCTCGGGTCCCAATGGGAATGTATACAAAAACTTCGTATGTGACATCCCCAACTGGGAGAAGAAGCTGGCCGACTATCCCGAACCAGCTGACCAGCAGACCGACTTTCTCGGAGCCATCCACAACCGCCAGAAATTTGCGTTGAACGAGATGAACGGTCATCGCTCCTGTACCATCGTAAACATGGGAGCAGTAGCCCTTCAATTGAACCGCACCCTTGAGTTCGACCCGGTGAAGGAACTGTTTGTAAACGATGCCGAGGCTAACAGACTTCTTGACCAGCCGATGCGTGCACCCTGGACCATTTAATCTCCTATTATCAACAAAAATGAAAAAAAGAGGATTTATCATATTACTCCTGAGCCTGTTGTTCAATTTCGGCATCCATGCTCAGCTGCCTGAGGGCAGAACTCAAAACACCATCATCGCAGATGCACTGGCTCAGTTACCTGCTGAAAATCAAGAGCAATACAACCGGGTGATCGCCGAATTGGTTTCAACCGGTGAAGAGGGACTCCTGGATCTGATAGGAAGGATGAACCCGCCGGGAAGCCAGAGTAACGAAACTCTCGATTATGCCATCAGTGGATGGACTCATTTTGTCTCGAACGACGAGGTACAACGAAAGGTCACGGTTGCAGCTTTCGACAAAGCACTAGGCAGACCTCTGCACAACGATGTGAAAGCTGCATTGATACGGAACCTCCGCACCATTGCCAGTGATGAAGAGGTACCCTTGCTGGCAGGTTTTCTGTCGGACATTTATCTCTCATCTGCAGCATCCATGGCACTAATCTCAATTGGCAGTGACAAGGCCAATGAAGCGCTCCTGCAGGCAGTCACTTCTGTCGGAAGCGAAGAGGTCAGACTACAATTGATCAATGCACTTGCACAAAGCGGCTACCGCAATGCCGAGAAGACACTACTCGACCTGCTCCGCTTAAAAACGAGCGGAGAGATGGAGAAAGCATTGTTCAACGCGCTGGCTCACACGGGAGGTAAGGCATCACTGAAATCCTTGAGAAGTGCAGCTGAGGCAACCGGCTACAGCTATCAGAAGAATCATGCCACGGCATCTTACCTCACCCTGTTGACGAGACTCAACAGTGAGGAACCCGGGCTGGTAAGAAGAGAAGCAACAAAGATGCTATCCTACGCCAGGAAAAACGGCAAGAGTGATCTGATGGTGGCTGCTGCAAGATTGATGGCTGACCACTCCTCACTGCGCAAAGTAGCTATATTGCAGGATGCCCTTATAACAGGTGACATCAACTATCTGACCCCACTACTCAATACCATTTCATTTACGGATGACAAAAGATCGATGCAGCTGATCGCGAAAGAAATGGATTCAACACAATCACCTGATATCCAAACTGCCCTTATCTACTGGGCAGCTAGAAATGACAGGAAAGAACTGTTACCTGCAATTATCCGTCTATCTACCTCTTCCAATGAGATGGTACAAATAGCAGCCCTACAGTCACTCACTCTCATGGGTGGTGATGATGCGCTGATTGCACTGGCAGCACTGCTGAAGAGCAGCGACAGAGAAACGGTCTCTCTGGCAATGAAGGCACTCGCCTCCTTCCCGGGTGACATCTCCTATACGCTGGCATCCGTATTTGAGGAAAGCAGCAACGATGGAAAGATTGCCATCCTGCAGTTGATTGCTGCCCGCAAAATGACAAACCAGTACAACCTGGTCTACAACCAGCTCTTCACAGATAATGCAACGGTAAAACAGGCTGCGGCGAACAGTCTGAAAGATGTAGTTACGGCTGATAATCTCACCGACCTGTTCACTTTGGTGGAACAGGCAGACCAAACGCTGTTGCCACCTCTGCAGGAAGCGATCAATGCAGCTCTGGATCATCTCCCGGCGACAGAACAGATGGCACTGGTCACCACTAGGATGAAGCTATCACAAAAGAAGCACCTATATTACAGTGGCCTGGCCCACAGCGGATCGCAGGAGGCACTGGATCTTATCACCACTGCCTTCCATAGCGAAGAAGGTGACAACAGGGAAGCAGCATTCAACGCCTTGACCACCTGGAAATCGTTTGATGCTATCCATCCTTTACTTCAAATTGCCCGAAGCAGTTCAGATAAAATGGAGCTCACGATTGTGGCTGACGCTCTTACAACACTTATTGGTCGTTACGGCCAAACAGGAGCGGTGCAATATCTCTACCTGCGTGAGACCATGCCTTTTTCCCAAACTACCGGGCAGAGGAACCGTATCCTGCAGCTATTGGGGCAAACAGGAGTATATCAGGCAATGCGCTTCGTGGTTCCCTATATGGATGACCCACAGTTGAGCGAGGCTGCCGCCCAGGCAGCGATGACCATCGCACTAAACAACCCCGACTATGCCGGGGAAGAAACAACAGGCATCCTGCAGAAAGTGAGTGAGACACTCAATAATCCTGATGCCGTTTACCAGCGACAATCCATCCAGAAATACCTGTCGGAGAACCCTGTCGAAGGTCGATATCTCCCCCTTTTCAACGGTAAGAATCTGACGGGATGGAAAGGACTGGTGGCCGATCCGATCAAGAGGGCACAGATGAGCCAGAAGGAGCTTGCCAAGGCACAACAGGAAGCCAACAAGCAGGCTGCTGCTAGCTGGGTCGTTCAGGATGGTGTGCTTCTCTTTACCGGGAAGGGTGACAACCTTTGCACTGAGAAGCAATACGGTGACTTCGAGATGTTGATCGACTGGAAGCTATATGAAGGTCCCGAGCCAGATGCAGGCATCTACCTGCGCGGAACGCCACAGGTGCAGATCTGGGATACCGCACGTGTGGATGTGGGGGCTCAAGTGGGTTCCGGCGGTCTCTACAACAATAGCCAAAACCCTTCAGCACCACTCAAGGTGGCAGACCAGAAAGTCGGAGAATGGAACACCTTCCGCATCCGCATGGTGGGAGAAAGAGTCTCTGTCTGGCTGAACGGTGAACTGGTGACTGACAATGTGATTCTGGAGAACTTCTGGGACAGAACCAAACCCATCTTCCCAGTTGAACAGATCGAACTGCAGGCACATGGCAGCAAGGTCGCCTACCGCGACATACTGATCAAGGAGATTCCACGTCCTGAACCTTATGAGCTTACTGCTGAAGAGGAAAAGGAAGGTTTTAAAATCCTCTTCGATGGCACACACCTCGATGAGTGGACAGGCAACAAGCGGGACTATGCCGTGGAAGGTGGTCAGATAGTACTCCACCCCAGTAAAAGCTTTGGGGGCAACCTTTACACCGTAAAGGAATACGGTGACTTCGTTTTCCGTTTTGAGTTCATGCTGACACCCGGTGCCAACAATGGGCTGGGTATCCGCACTCCCATGGAGGGTGACGCGGCCTACCTTGGTATGGAACTACAGATCCTCGACAACGATGCACCCATCTATGAGAATCTTGAGGTCTATCAATACCACGGATCGGTATATGGCGTAATTCCCGCAAAAAGAGGATTCCTCAAGCCAAACGGTGAATGGAACAGCCAGGAGGTGATCGCCAACGGTGACAACATCAAAGTGATTCTAAACGGCACCACCATTCTGGAGGGCAATATCCGTGAGGCGGCCAAAAACGGAACTGCCGATGGCAAGGATCATCCGGGACTATTCAATAAAAAGGGTCACATTGGTTTCCTGGGTCACGGTTCGGTCGTGAAGTTCCGTAACATAAGGATCAGGGAACTGCAATAAAGAGAGTTAATTTCTCAAATTTTCAAAAAAGCACCATCCGTATCTAAACTGGATGGTGCTTTTTTGTTCTTTTTCCCTATATTTGCGGAAGAAATCCACTTCCGGCAGGTAGAAACCATACGAAACAAAATATCAAGCCTAAAAACAGAACCATTATGTCTACAACAACACAACTCTACTCCTACAGCCTGAGCAACAGCAAAACATATCTATTTGCTGCTATTTTTATCATCGGCAATCTTTTATTGCCACAACTGGCACATCTCATTCCGCAGGGTGGATTTATCTTCCTTCCTATTTACTTCTTCACGCTGATTGCCGCCTACAAATATGGCATCCATGTGGGGATTCTTACTGCCTTGCTCTCACCGCTGGCCAATCATCTCATCTTTGGCATGCCCCCCGCGGCCGT
>JAAZLV010000038.1 GCA_012799155.1 Bacteroidales bacterium
GTTACGATGGTACCTGCACCGGAGTACCAGATGCCATTCTTGAAGTCAGCGCTGAACACTGTTCGTGTGATGCCGTAAAGAACGGCAACCACCCCCAGGATGAAGAGCACCATTACCAGTGGCATCTCGATGAAGTTGTTCAGGTATTTCATCTTCTCCAGATAAACATCTTTGGTGATGGGATCCACGGCATAACCTTCGGATATCAATGTCCAGATCAGAAAGATAAGGAAGAAGACCACGAAAGGAAGTCCGTTGTACAGCACAAACTTACGGGAACGTTTCTCCAGCACCTCATGGTTGAGCCTGTTCACAAAGAAGAGGCTTGCCTGAGTACGTGCCAGGAAGAGTACGGCAAATCCCAGTGTCAGGTTGCGCAGGTTCCCCAGCAGCTCCAATCCGTGCAGCGGGTTCTGCCACTGACTGATTATCGGCCCTGCTGTTCCCAGTCCCGCAATGTTACCCTTGCCCACGGTAAATTCTGAACCGGTAAAGAAGGTAGCCACCACCACTCCCAGCAGGAAGGTGCCGAGCAATCCGTTAATAAATAGGAACATGCGATAGGTTGCTGCCCCGAAGATGTTGCCCGGCTTCGACTGAAATTCATACGAGACAGCCTGCAGCACAAAGCAGAAGAGCAGGATCATCCAGGCCCAGTAGGCGCCACCGAAGCTGGTGGAATAGAAGAGCGGGAAAGACGCGAAGAAGGCACCTCCAAAGGTGACCAGCGTGGTGAAGGTATATTCCCATTTTCTGCCGAGTGAATTCACCAGCAGCCTCTTTTCATCCTCTTTTCTTGAGAGGGAGTGCAGCATCGATTGTCCTCCCTGCACAAAGAGCAGGAACACCAGCAGGCCACCCAGCAGAGACATGATGAACCACCAATATTGTTGTAGAAATTCGTAAGTGATCATAATATTTATCTTTTAATCGGTTCAACCTTCATGAAGTCACGCTTTCAGCCCTTCGCTTTCAGGTCCTTTCTTTATCTGCTTCACCATAATGGTCACCTCGGCAATCAGCAAGCCAGTGAAAAGCACTGCGAAGAGGATGAATGTGGTGGCCACGTTTTGTGCCGATATGGCTGAGGAGGCTGCCTGTACCGGCAGGATATCCTGTATGGTCCAGGGCTGGCGTCCCACCTCGGCCACCACCCACCCCAGCTGGGAGGCCAGATAGGCCAGCGGGAGGCTCCATAGGGCTACATATTGCAGCCAGCGGTTGCTGACCATATCTTTCTTATAAAGGAAATAAAGCATCACCATGAAGAAGAGGATGAAATACATCCCAATCATCACCATCAGGTGAAAACTGTAGAAGGTGAGCGGTATATTGGGAATCATATCCTCCTCCGTTTCCAGATATCCATAACCGAAGTGGGCATAGTTCTCGCGTAGGATGATCTCATGGTTGGCAGCATCTGCATCACGGCCCTCCTCCTTGGCCACCTGATAGTCGGCCAGTGCCTGTATTGCCTTCAGTCCTCTCTCCTTGCGTTCCTGAAAAGAGAGCGAAGTAGTGCCGTCGGGAAGGGTGTAGCCACCATCCACGATGTCCACGATGCCAGGCACAAAGGCGTTGATATCCCTGTATCCCAGAAGGGAGAGCAGCTTGGGCAACTCTATCTTGAAGATATAGGGATCCACCTCATCGTTGTAGTTTTTCCGTGCGGGGTTTAGCATCCCCACAGCCACCAGGCCGGCACCCTCTTTACCTTCGTAGAGGCCCTCCATGGCAGCCAGCTTCATCGGCTGTTTTTGTGCCACGTGGTATGCGGAACCGTCGCCGGTAACCGCCAGCATCACAAAAGCCACCAGACCGACCAGTGAACCAATTTTCATGCTCTTCACTGCAAAATCGGTATGCCTCTTTTTCAGCAGGTACCATCCTGAGATGGCCACCACGAAGGCGGCACCCACTGCCCAGCAGGAGAAGGTGGTATGCAGGAACTTGTTGTAGGCCACAGGTGAGAAAGCCACAGCCCAGAAGTCAACCATCTCATTGCGTACCGATTCGGGGTTGAACTCCATACCGATGGGATACTGCATCCAGGCGTTGGCTACAAGAATCCAGAAGGCAGAGAGGGAAGCACCCACGAATACCAGCCAGGTGGATGCCAAGTGCATTTTCTTACTCACCCTGTTCCATCCGAAAAACATGATGGAGACAAAGGTTGCTTCCATGAAGAAGGCCAGAATTCCTTCAATGGCAAGAGGTGCACCAAAGATATCACCCACAAACCAGCTGTAGTTCGACCAGTTGGTACCGAACTGGAACTCAAGGATGATGCCGGTGGCAATTCCGATGGCAAAATTGATACCGAAAATCTTCTGCCAGAACTTGGTGGCATTCTTCCATTTTTCATCTCCTGTTTTGACATAGAGACTCTCCATAATGGCCATAATGAGTCCCAGTCCGATGGTGAGGGGGACGAACAGCCAGTGATAGCTGGCCGTCAGCGCGAATTGCGCTCTCGACCAATTTACTGCAGATGCACTTAAAAGATCCATAGATATACTTTTTTTATATGGTTTTTTTATATTTGATTGGGTTCATTCAGATGGCTGTACTTTTTCATAAAGTTCAGTGCGGACATGTTCAGCCTTGTCGGCATCGTTGTCGTAGTTGGTTTCCAAAACATTTGGAAAAAAGAAGGGTTTGAGGATGAAAAACATGATCACCAGCTTCACTATTGCCACTATCCAGAGTGTCTTGCTCATGCTGCTCATGCTGGTGAAACCTGACCAGAACATGGTAAACCAATTGTATTTCTTTTCTGCGATGTCTATTTCCTTTTCCATATTTGCTGTGAGTTGTATCGGAATGGACCGTTTCACGCCTGCCCTATGCCACCGATGGGTGGCAGAAAGCCGGAATCACTTTGAATGCGAATGGGACCGTTTTGCTGTTCAAACTTGTCAATGTTATCTTTGAGGGCATGCAACAGCCTTTTCGCATGTTCAGGTGTCAATATGATTCTTGACTTCACCTTTGCTTTCTGCATGCCGGGCACAATGCGGATAAAATCGACAACGAACTCCGATGAGGAATGAGAGATGACCGCCAGGTTGGAGTATGTTCCCTGTGCAATCTCTTCGCTCAGTTCAATTTGTATCTGGGTCTCCTTGTTGAAATCTTCCATTGCGATGCTGTGATTCTTACGCTGTATAAAAATATTCTAAATAAGCCAAACAAAGAAAAATAAATTTTCCTTATCTGCAAAGGAAAAAGGGATAATCTTTCCCGATTGATCCCTTTTTCTGTACCTGTCTGCAGCATCACTGTCAAAGAAGGTGCAACTGAGCAGAGCGCTTACCAGTGAAGCTCCCTGTAAGGCAGATTGAGGGAATCGGCCACGCTCTTATAGACCACCTCCCCGTCGAGGATGTTAAGACCCTGTCTGAGGTCTTCAAACCGTTTACAGGCGTCTTTCCATCCGTGCTCTGCTAGCTTTATCACATAGGGCATCGTGGCATTCGTCAGGGCGCGCGTGGAGGTGATGGGTACCGCACCCGGTATGTTGGCTACACAATAGTGAATGATACCGTCAACCTCGAATATCGGATCGGCATGTGTCGTAGGCCGTGTTGTTTCAAAGCAACCACCCTGATCTACCGACACGTCGATCAGCACCGTGCCGGGAGTCATCTCTTTGAGCATCTCCCTCGACACCAGGTGGGGAGCCTTGGCACCTACAATCAGTGTGGCACCGATCACCAGATCGGCACTCCTGAGTGATTCCCTGATTGACATCTCGGTGGAATATAAGGTCCTCACGTTGGCAGGCATCACCTCGGAGAGATAGCGAAGGCGGTTCAGGTTGATGTCCAGCATCTTCACATTCGCACCAAGGCCGGCAGCCATCAATGCCGCATTGTAACCCACCACGCCGGCACCGATGATCATCACTTCGGCTGGATTGACACCCGGCACACCTCCCAGCAGGACACCTTTGCCTCCCTGTGGTTTCTCAAGATATTTTGCCCCTTGCTGTACCGAGAGCCTTCCCGCCACCTCACTCATGGGGGTGAGCAGTGGAAGTGTACCCATCCTGTCCATCACAGTCTCGTAGGCGATGCAAATAGCTCCACTGTCAATCATTGCCTGTGTCAATTGCTTGTTGGAAGCGAAATGGAAGTAAGTAAACATGATCTGACCTTTACGAATCAGGTTATATTCACTTTCCAGTGGTTCTTTCACTTTCACGATCATCTCTGACGAGGCATATACCTCTTCCATGCTATCGAGGATAACTGCTCCTGCCTGTCGGTACCGTTCATCAGAGAGACTGCTGTTCACGCCAGCACCCCTCTGCAGATAGACAGTATGTCCCCTGTGGGTCAGCTCCATCACCCCTGCAGGTGTCATGGCAACCCTACCCTCCTGTACTTTGATCTCTTTCGGTATTCCAATAATCATAATAAGAAAATGTAAAGTGTTTGAAAACAATAATATTAGTTAAGGCGACTCATACCGGCAATAGCATGCTCGTGGTAGAAATCAGAGAGCGGATACTGACCGATGACTACAAAAATAGAAAGAAAAATAATAAAACTACAGGTTTGGATAATTTTTATCGAATGCTATTTTAGTCGGTATTTTAACCTGTTGAAGACAACTTTTACCACTCTTTAGGGAAATAATTTCATAAATTGCATATTTAGTCGTATTTTTGTGATATTATTTAGGTTTAAACTCCAATTTAAAAACAATAAGATCATGGTAAGTTATAAAGAACTGGGTCTCGTAAACTCAAAAGAGTTGTTCAGGAAAGCAGTAGACGGTGGTTATGCCATCCCGGCTTTCAACTTCAACAACATGGAACAGCTGCAGGCAATCGTATCAGCCTGTGTGGAAACAAAATCACCCGTCATCCTGCAAGTATCGAGCGGTGCCCGCAAGTATGCCAACCAAACGCTGCTGCGCTACATGGCACAGGGAGCCGTACAATATGCCAAGGATCTGGGATATGAAATCCCCATCGTGTTGCACCTCGACCATGGTGACAGCTTTGAACTCTGCAAGGATTGCATCGACAGTGGCTTCTCTTCTGTGATGATTGATGGTTCGCACCTTCCCTATGAAGAAAATGTAGCCCTCACCAAAAAGGTAGTGGAATATGCACATCAGCACGGTGTGACCGTTGAAGGTGAACTGGGTGTACTGGCCGGCATCGAAGATGATGTAATGGCTGAACACCACACCTATACCGAACCCGACGAAGTAGTAGACTTCGTGTCACGTACCGGTGTTGACTCACTGGCCATCTCCATCGGCACCTCACACGGGGCGTTCAAGTTCACTCCCGATCAGTGCACCCGCAATGAAGATGGAGTACTGGTACCACCACCATTGCGTTTCGATATCCTCGAAGAGATTGAAAAACGGATCCCCGGCTTCCCCATCGTGCTGCACGGATCATCATCCGTACCCCAGCAGTATGTGACCACCATCAATCAGAATGGCGGCAAGCTGAGCGATTCCATCGGAATCCCCGAAGAACAGTTGCGTAAGGCTGCAAAATCGGCTGTCTGCAAGATCAACATCGACTCTGACGGTCGTCTGGCCATGACTGCAGCCATTCGTGAGGTGTTGGCTTCCAACCCTGCTGAATTCGATCCCCGCAAATACCTGGGACCGGCTCGCGAGGAGTTGAAAAAGCTCTACATGCACAAGACTGAAAAGGTATTGGGTAGCGCCGGAAAGGCATAACACTCATCTCCCTATATAAAGAAAGCGGCCTTCCCGAATGGGAGGGCCGCACTTTTTTGTGGTTTTCTCAAATAATAATGAAGTTGTTTACACCCTGTGGCTCATCGCTGCAATCTCTTCATTGAAAGTTGTCTCCTTCAGAAGCTCCTCAAGGGAGAGATGCATCCGGTAACGCCAGTAATGCTCAGGGTTTGCCGGTATGTTGATTCGTTCTGCCGAAGCATCGGGATTACGAAGTGTTGCACTGAGCGACATCCAATCCTGCCAGGGCAGAATCACCCACATGGCCGATGAGTGGAGATGTGAGGCAATGATCTCATTGCATATCGAAGTGGTGCATTCCTCCGGAGCAGCTCCCTCATGGTGGAGCACTTCGTTATAATATCGTTGTGTCAACTCCCGGTTTTCGCCCCACCATTGACGTATCGGTGACATGTCATGTGTAGAGCTGGTGCAGACGGAGTGATATGGCAACCATTGCAGGTCGGTAAAAAGCACCCTGGGATCCTTGGGCATCCGCTGTATTTCCAGACTCAGCATCTGCAGCTCCTGCATCACCGACGGAACACAATCGGGCACCATTCCCAGATCCTCACCACAGACCAACATGGATGTGGAAGCAATCAGTACCGGCAATTTACGCATCGCCTTTTCACGCCAAAAGTAGTTGTGGCGGTGATAGAAAAAGTCATCATATAGACGGTTGAACGCCTCCTTCACATGATCGTCCAGGTAACGGTAGGAATAGGAATATTGTGCAGTGATGCGTGGATGAAAACGATGCTGATCGAGCGGGTCACGTACGAAGAGTACCTCCGTGCATAGCGAGTATAGCCCGTCGCGCATTCGGATTGACTTCTCATCCTGTTCATCCTCAAATATTTGCTTTATCTTTCGTTGGGTATTGCAACATTCCTTTAAACGGAAAAGCTGCCAGCCTTTCACCTCTAGGTATTTCTCCTTTACTTCATCCACATAGGGGCCAAAGATCTCTGGCAGGAACTGTTCGTGAATGAATGGTTGCACCATTCGTTCCTCATCGAAGGGAATGCCTGCTCGGTTGAGCTCTTCCGGCCAGTAGGGCAAGGCAGGGCTGAAATGTCCCAGCAGTCCCTGAACGGCATCCAGGGGTATCTCCCATATACGGAAAAATCCAAGAATATGGTCAATGCGATAGGCATCAAAATAGTCGGCCATCTTCCGAAAACGGTTGATCCACCAGGCAAAGCCCTCTTTCTCCATCGCAACCCAGTTGTAGGTAGGAAATCCCCAGTTCTGACCAAAAAAGGAGAAGTCATCAGGAGGAGCCCCGCTCTGGGTATCCATGTTGAACAGATGGGGTGATGTCCAGGCGTCGATGCTGTCACGATCGATCCCGATGGGGATATCCCCCTTCAGGGTGATTCCGAACTGGTGTGCGTAGGCTTTCACTGCTGAGAACTGACTGTGCAACAGATATTGTATGAAATACCAGTAGTTTGTTTCTTCTGCGGCTACTGTATCTGCATCCAGCCACTCTCTCAGCTGCTGCTCGTTGTAGGTGTCAAACCCGTTCCAATCTCTGAAATTGGCAGTCCCGTTCCTGTCGCGCAAGGTACAATAACAGGCATAAGGAAAGAGCCACTCTTTGTTGTTCTGAAAGAAACTGTTGTAATCGTCAGAGGATAGCAGCTTGGCTCCCTCCTCAAGATAGAGATCACGGCTATATGCCGACTTTAGCTTCAGCACCTCTTCGTAATCGATCTCTTTCAACCGGTTGAGGGTGGCACCCTGTTTGAGATATTGCTTTTGTTTTCTCTTGTTCTTCAATGGGTAGTCGCTGCATCCCAAATAGATGGGATGCAGTGCATAAATGGAGATGGCACTGTAGGGATAAGAATCCTTCCATGTTCTTGTAGTGGTGGTATCATTAACAGGTAACAGTTGAATCAGTTGTTGCCCGGTGAGTGAAGTCCACTCTACCATCTTACGCAGATCTGTAAAGTCACCGATGCCGAAACTCTGCTCTGTCCTGAGCGAGAACACGGGGATGGCCGTACCTGTTCCCTTGAATGTGAATCCGGAATAGCGGTATGCAATCGACATCTCCACAGTCACGCTGTTCACCTGTTGTGCTGAAGTTGCATCCAGCAGCCTGTTGGCGCCATCTTCCCAGTGTACTACCTCGCCGCTATTGCGGTCGATGATCAGGAACTTGTACTCACTCATTGCGGGCAGCGATTCCGCATCAAGGAGTATCTGCCATTCACCGTTGTTCACACAGGTGAGCGGCACAGCCTTGGAGGGATCCCATCCTCCCAACACATCCGCAGCGCCACAAACCGCCACCACCTGGTCGCGGTTGGCATAGGGGCAGATCATGTTGAGCAACAGAGATCGGGAATAATATTTTGTCGGTAGCGGTGAAATACGATGATGGAAGATGCTGTCGGTGAATACAGATGAATAGAGATAAGCATGGTATGGCTTGTCGTTCCAGTGATCCTGAACGATGAATTCCTTCTTTCCCTTGATGACGTGGAGCCGACGTCTTGCACCCCACTCCCGGCGTATGATGCTGTTACCCTGCCGTATCAGATAATAATACTCGAGGGTATCGGACACGCTCATCTTCAGTGCGGTACTCCAGTTGTCACCGCTACATTCGAGCGATAAAGCTTTGGACTCGTCGAACGCTCCCAGTTCGGGTGTCGACCCACAGAGGCAGACCTCTTGCCCCCAGGTGGTATGATAGTTGAGATGAAATGAAATAAGAGCCATTCAGATCCTTTTATTAAACACATTTGAAGGGTGGGATCCCTTGAAATGGTCTGCGTATTAAATTATTGTCTTCGACGACAAATCTACGACGAAATAGGAGCGAATGACTTTAAAAAGGAGATCTTTTACGTAGAATCGTGTGCAATCGATTGCGACCATACTCCTCACTCTTCAAGCTGACCTCTTCATTCAGAGAAAAATAAGAATTAGCAGTTGTGCCGTGATCACCCTGAGGAACATGGTTAGCGGATATACCGTTGCATAGCTCACTGCCGGCACATCATTTCCTGCGCTGGCATTGGCATATGCCAGTGCCGGGGGATCTGTCATGCTCCCCGCAAGCAGCCCCATCAGGGTGAAGTAGTTCAGCTTGCTCACCTTGCGGCCAATGAAGCCGATGATCAACAGTGGCAACATGGTGATGATCACGCCATAGCCTATCCAGATGTATCCACCATTCACCACGGTCTCAACGAAGTTGCCTCCTGCCCCCAGACCCACGCAGGCAAGGAAGAGGGAGATGCCTATCTCGCGTAGCATCAGGTTGGCACTCATGGTGGTGTAGGTTACCAGCTTGTAGCGGGGACCAAACTTGCTGATCAGAATGGCAATGATAAGTGGGCCACCCGCCAGTCCCAGCTTCACTGGTTGTGGTATCCCGGGAATCATGAAGGGAATGCTGCCAACCAGTACACCCAATGCGATGCCGATGAAGATGGAGATAAGGTTCGGTTCACGCAGTCGTTTCATCGAGTTGCCCAGATATTTCTCCACATTGGCTATTGACTCTTCCGATCCCACCACGGTGACACGGTCACCCAGCTGAAGCTGAAGCCGCGAGTCGGCAATAAGGTCCACGCCCGCACGGTTTACCCTTGTGATGTTGACCCCAAAGAGGTTTCGCAGGCGCAGGTTACCGATAGAACGTCCATTTACTGCGGAGCGTGAGATGGAAATCCTGCGGGAGACAAGCTGTGAATCTAGCTTGGCCCACTCCTCCCTGTTCATGTCAATGCGTGTACCAATGAGAGCTTCAATAGCTTCAATGTTCTTCAGGTTGGAGACCACCAGTAACCTGTCCCCATCCTCCAGTTTCGTTTCCGTCTGGGGAACAACAAGCTCACCGCTCCGTGTATGCAGCACACGTGAGATGACAAACTCACGATCGATCAGCTTCTTGATCTCCCTGATGTTCTTCCCCATGATGGCAGGATTAAGAACATTAAGGGTGAACATATGTGCCTCAGTCTGTTTCGAATCATTCAACTGATCGAGGCGATTGTTCTCCTGGGCGAGATTGATACGAAAAATGAAGCGGAACAGCACCAGTGAAAGGATGATGCCCACCACACCCAGCGGATAGGCAACAGCATAAGCGGTGGCGATGGTAGGATCAACACTGCCGGTAGCATCGGTAAAGGTCTGCTGCGCTGCTCCCAGACCGGGCGTGTTCGTGACGGCACCCGAGAGGATGCCTACCATGGTGGCAATAGGCAGACCGGTAATAAGATGAATTACGATGGTGGTGGCAACACCCAGCAGTACAACACCTGAAGCCAGCAGGTTGAGGGTGATACCTCCCTGCTTGAAGGAGGAAAAGAAGCTAGGTCCCACCTGCATACCTATGGAAAAGATGAAGAGGATCAATCCGAACTCTTTCAGGAAATGAAGTAGCTCAGGTTCGATGTGAAGGCCCAGGTGCCCTAGAAAAATACCGAAGAAAAGGATCCAGGTGGTACCCAACGAGATTCCGAAGATCTTGATTTTACCCAGCA
>JAAZLV010000275.1 GCA_012799155.1 Bacteroidales bacterium
CCACGGTGGAGGCTGTCGACTTCGCCGATCCCGCCACGGTGGGGCGCATCAACCAATGGGCTGCCGACAACACGCAGCAACTTATTGACCACGTGCTGGATGAAACCGACCCTATGGCTTTGATGTACCTGCTGAATGCCATCTACTTCAAGGGAATATGGACTTCCCAGTTCAACAAGAAGCAGACCCAAAAAGCACCCTTCGCCTACGAAAACGGAAACGTGAAGCAGGTGGATATGATGCAGCAGAAGGCGGAGTTCAACTACAGCGAGAATGAAGCGATGCAGATGGTGGAGCTCCCTTACGGCAATCAGGCCTTCAGCATGGTGGTGCTGCTACCTAAGGCTGGAAATAATCTGCGTGACATCAATGACCTGTTGCGCGAGGGTTCAGCATGGGGCACCCTGAACAGTAGCCGTAGAAGGGCACTGGTGGACCTGCGACTGCCACGCTTCAAGACCGAATACAACATCCGTCTGAACGATCTGCTGACCGATATGGGAATGGGGGTTGCCTTCTCTCCCGGACAGGCCGACTTTTCCCGAATGTCTGATTTGGAAGCTTTTATCTCATTCGTCGATCAGTTCACCTACATCAGCACCGACGAGGAGGGCACCGAGGCGGCAGCCGTCACGGTTGTAGGGGTAGAATTGACCTCTGCCGGGCCATCACGGGAAGTTACCTTTCATGCCAATCGTCCCTTCATCTACCTGATCCGGGAACAGTCCACCGGAGCCATCCTCTTTATGGGTGCGGTTAAAAATTTTGATTGAGGATTCTTTTTCATCCATTTTTTTTCGTAAAACTCCTACATTTCCTACATTTCCTACATTTCATTCATCTCGTTCATGCAGTTGAGTGGGATAAAGCAATAGCTCTTTGCTGGTTTTTCGCCCGTTTTTGGAAGCTCATCCTATATTCTAAGTTAATTGCACCCTTATACCCACTCCAATAATTATTGGAGTGGGTATAAGGGTGCAATAAGGGTGCAATAAGGCTAGAGGCTCCCATTACCCTGCCATGTCATGTCATGGAGTTGCACAAAAAGGCGACAAAAATCGGGACAATACAGTACCCGCCGGTCGTCACGACCGGCGGGTACTGTGTTATTTGTCTTGCAATAACTGTGATGGAATGAGCCGGTTTATCTAATTGAAAAACAGTAGAGTTTGACAAAATGGAAAACTTTTTGTCGTATATAGAAAATTAAAACACAGAAAATCAAATAGATAAAAAATAAAGTGGAAAACTTTCCGCATTGTTGATAAATAAACGTGGAATAATTTTGCAAAGTTGTAATGTTTCTGTAAACTTGCATAACCAAACTGATGCCGTTGACAATTTTGTCCGAATCTGTTGTGAAATTGGGAAAGCATAAACATCATCATATTACAGTATACATTCAAAAATCAACCAGCTGATGAAAAAAAAGAGATACACTTTCGACGAAGCTTACCAGGCCTCGTTGGAGTATTTTAAGGGCGATGAGCTAGCCGCCAAGGTATGGGTGAGCAAGTACGCGCTGAAAGACAGCCAGGGGGAGATCTACGAGAAGACCCCTGCTGATATGCACCACCTCCTGGCGAGTGAGGTGGCACGCATTGAGCAGAAATACGCCAATCCACTGAGTGAGCAGGAGCTGTTCGACCTGTTCGACCGTTTCCAATATATCATTCCGCAGGGGAGCCCCATGACCGGCATCGGTAACGACTTCCAGGTGGCATCACTCTCCAACTGCTTCGTGATTGGGATGGATGGCAATGCCGACTCCTACGGAGCGATCATCCGTGTGGATGAGGAGCAGGTGCAGCTCATGAAGCGCCGTGGCGGAGTGGGGCATGACCTCTCGCACATCCGCCCCAAAGGGTCGCCGGTGAAGAACTCGGCTCTCACCTCTACGGGACTGGTGCCATTTATGGAGCGCTACTCCAACTCTACCCGCGAAGTGGCACAGGATGGTCGCCGCGGGGCACTGATGCTCAGCGTCTCGATCAAGCACCCCGACTCGGAGAACTTCATCGATGCCAAGCTGGAGCAGGGGAAGGTGACCGGTGCCAACATCTCGGTGAAGATCGATGATGACTTCATGCAGGCGGCTGCCGAGGGAAAGCCTTATATGCAGAAGTATCCCATCGATGCCGACAAACCTAAATACGAGAAGACCATTGACGCGAAGGGATTGTGGGACAAGATCATCCACAACGCCTGGCGATCTGCCGAGCCGGGGGTACTCTTCTGGGATACAATCATCCGTGAATCGGTGCCCGACTGTTATGCCGACCTGGGCTTCAAGACGGTGTCGACCAACCCCTGCGGAGAGATCCCGCTTTGTCCCTACGACAGTTGCCGTCTGCTGGCCATCAACCTCTACTCCTACGTGGTGAATCCCTTCCGTGAGGATGCCCGGTTCGATTTCGAGCTGTTTGGCAAGCATGTGCAGCTGGCACAGCGCATCATGGATGACATCATCGATCTGGAGTCGGAGAAAATCGAAATGATTCTGAATAAGATCGATTCCGATCCCGAGTCGGAAGAGGTAAAAACATCAGAACGCAACCTCTGGCTGAAGATAAGGAAAAAGACCCTGCAAGGACGCCGTACCGGCGTGGGCATCACCGCCGAGGGGGACATGCTGGCTGCACTGGGCATTCGTTACGGCAGCGACGAGGGGAACGATTTCTCGGAGCAGGTGCATCGTGCCGTGGCGCTCAACGCCTACCGTTCGTCGGTGGAGATGGCCCGCGAAAGGGGGGCCTTCGAGATCTTCGATGCTGAAAGGGAGAAAAACAATCCCTTCATACTTCGCCTGAAAGATGCAGACAATCAGCTGTATGAGGATATGATGAAGTATGGAAGACGCAACATCGCCTGTCTCACCATCGCGCCTACAGGCACCACCAGTCTGATGTCGCAGACCACCTCCGGCATCGAGCCGGTCTTCCTGCCGGTCTACACGCGTCGTCGCAAGGTGAACCCCAGCGACAAGGATGTGAAGATAGATTTCGTGGATGTGAATGGCGACTCCTGGGAGGAGTACACCGTGTTCCACCACAAGTTTGTCACCTGGATGGAAGCAAACGGTTACTCCACCACCAGGCGCTACAGCAAGCAGGAGGTAGATGAGATGGTGGAGAAGTCGCCCTACTACAAGGCCACCTCGAACGATGTGGACTGGCTGCAGAAGGTGAAGATGCAGGGACGCGTGCAGAAGTGGGTGGACCATTCCATCAGCGTCACCATCAATCTCCCTGCCGATGTGTCGGAAGAGCTGGTGGGCGAGCTCTACATGGAAGCCTGGAAGAGCGGCTGCAAGGGTTGTACCGTATACCGTGATGGCTCGCGCGCCGGGGTGCTGATCGCGAACGACAAGGAGGAGAAAGAGGAGAAGGGCAAGGAGAAGGATGACGACTGTTACGAGATGCCCCAGATCGTCACCTCGCGTCCCATCGAACTTGAGGCCGATGTGATCAAGTTCCAGAACAACAAGGAGAAGTGGATTGCCTTCATCGGATTGCTCAACGGCAGACCTTACGAGATCTTTACCGGTATCAACGACGAGGATGACGGCATCATGATCCCGAAGAACGTCACCACCGGTAAGATCATCAAGGCGTACGACAACGACGGACGGAAGCATTACGACTTTCAGTTCCAGAACCGACGGGGCTACAAGGTGACCATCGAGGGGCTGGACGGCAAGTTCAACCCGGAGTTCTGGAACTACGCCAAGCTGATCTCGGGGGTACTGCGCTACGGCATGCCCATCGACCAGGTGATCAAGCTGGTGTCGGGTCTTGAGCTGGACAGCGAGACCATCAACACCTGGAAGAACGGTGTGGAGCGGGCACTGAAGAAGTATCTCCCTAGCGAGACCGAGGCCAAGGGGCAGAAGTGCCCCGTTTGCGG
>JAAZLV010000039.1 GCA_012799155.1 Bacteroidales bacterium
ATGAAAAGAATTGTATTGAGTCTCCTGCTTCTCTCTTTGCTGATGCCGCTCTCTTCGGAAAACCGGAAAATCAGCAGCCCCGATGGTTTACTGGTGGTAAACATGACATTACACAATGGGACCCCAGCCTACAGTGTCCAATACAAGGATAAAATAATCCTGGAGGAATCGCCCCTGGGGCTGATCACCAACATCAGTGATTTCAGCCGCAACCTGAAGCTGTTTGAAACCAATGAGCAAACAATTCATAATTCATATTACGAACCAAAAAGCAAAAAAAGCAGGATTGAATACCTCGCCAACGAAGTGACCTTTACCCTTGAGACAGCTCAAGAAGAGCTGTTCAGCATCATCTTCCGGGTGAGCAACAACAACATTGCCTTCCGTTACAAACTGGCACAAAACGGTGAAACGGCCCGCTGCATCGTGGAGAAAGAGTTCTCCGGTTTTAACTTCCCCTCTTTTACAACTACTTTCCTGACACCACAAGCAACACCCATGATTGGCTGGATGCAAACGAAACCGAGCTATGAAGAGGAGTATGTGCCGGATGAACCGGTAGGAACCCCCTCCCGTTATGGCATCGGCTACACTTTTCCCGGTTTGTTCCACGTAGGTGACAACGGTTGGGTATTGTTGTCCGAGACGGGTGTCGACAGTCGTTATTGCGGAGCAAAACTGAGTGAGGGAACAGCTGACGGACTCTACACCATCAGCTACCCCGAGGAGGGTGAAAACAATGGCATTGGCAGCGCCAATCCGGCGATCCCGCTCCCGGGGGAGACTCCCTGGCGTACCATTACTGTAGGCGACAACCTGAAGCCCATCGTGGAAACAACCATAGCTACCGACCTGGTGGAACCACGCTATGAGCCTTCAAGAGAATACAGCTTTGGACGATCTACCTGGAGCTGGCTCCTGTGGCAGGATGGCAGCATCAATTTTGATGATCAGAAAACGTATATCAACCTATCTGCAGAGATGGGTTATGAGCTGGTACTGATCGACAACTGGTGGGACAGCCGCATCGGACGTGAAAAGATCGAAGAACTGGCCCGATACGCTGCCTCCAAAAATGTAGGTATCGCACTTTGGTACAACTCAAACGGATACTGGAGCGATGCCCCCCAGGGACCCAAGAACCGCATGAACGGATCTGTTGCCCGCAAAAAGGAGATGGCTTGGATGCAAAGCATCGGTGTGAAGGGAATCAAGGTCGACTTTTTTGGTGGTGACAAACAGGAAACAATGAAACTGTATGAAGAGATCTTGTCTGACGCCAACGATTACGGTCTTACCGTTATCTTTCACGGCTGTACCCTCCCACGAGGATGGGAACGGATGTACCCCAATTTCGCTGGCAGCGAGGCAGTACTCGCATCTGAAAACCTGATCTTCACCCAGAATGCCAACGACCAGGAAGCCTTTAACGCAACGCTACATCCCTTTATTCGCAACAGTGTCGCATCGATGGACTTCGGACCGGTATTGCTCAACAAACGCCACAACAGGGACAATGACGGAGGCTCGATTCGTCGCACTACCGAAATCTTCCAGCTGGCAACATCCATATTGTTCCAGACACCCATTCAGAACTTCGGCATCACTCCCAACAACCTCACAGATCAACCATCCTTTGTGATTGACTTTATGAAAGCGGTCCCTACCCTCTGGGATGAGACTATTTTCATTGACGGTTATCCCGGCAAATATGTGGTGTTGGCCAGACGTCATGGTGAGAAGTGGTATGTGGCAGGCATCAATGCAGAGAAGGATGAAAAAATAATCTCTGTCAGCCTTCCGATGTTGGCGGGTCACAATGTTTCTTTTTATTCCGACAAAAGAGACAGAGCTCCGCAACTCAGGCAACAGCAAATTTCAAACAACGGAGATTTAATTGTGACAGTCCAACCAGGGGGTGGATTCATCGCAACAAATTGACAGGAATATAGGATGTAAGAAAAATAAGTATTAACTTTACACTCATTATTTACCTTTTGAGCCAAAAAGTTTAATCGATTAGGGGAGATGCTGATTTACCGTTACATACCAATAGTATTTAAACATTTATGATAAACTGAGACCCATGAAACTGAAAAGAACATTCCAGATTTTTGCACTGCTGCTAATCGGCAGCACTGCCCTTAATGCACAGAACAGGCTGGTCATTGAAGCCGACCGGGGAGTAAACACCATCAACCGTCACATCTACGGCCATTTCTCCGAACATCTCGGACGATGTATTTACGGCGGATACTGGGTGGGTGAAGATTCCTCCACACCCAACACCCGAGGCATCCGCAACGATGTGGTGGATGCGTTGAAAGAGATCCAGATTCCCAACCTGCGATGGCCGGGAGGTTGCTTTGCCGACGAGTACCACTGGATGGACGGCATCGGACCACGTGATCAAAGGCCCAAGATGGTCAACACCCATTGGGGGGGAGTAGTAGAAGACAACAGCTTCGGCACCCATGAGTTCCTCGACCTTTGTGAACAGCTGGGCACCGAGCCATACATCAGCGCCAACGTAGGCAGCGGCACGGTGGAAGAGATGTCGAAATGGGTTGAGTATGTCACATTCGATGGTGAGAGCCCCATGGCTAACTTGCGTCGCCAAAATGGTCGTGAAGAGCCCTGGAAGGTGAAATTCTGGGGTATCGGCAACGAAAGCTGGGGTTGTGGTGGCAACATGGAACCCGATTACTACGCCAACCTCTATCGCCATTTTGCCACTTTCGCCAGAAACTATGGCGACAACCGGGTATACAAAATCGCTTGTGGTGCCAACGGGGGTGATTACAACTGGACTGAAACAGTAATGAAGAATGCCGGACGTCACATGCAGGGTCTCTCACTCCA
>JAAZLV010000040.1 GCA_012799155.1 Bacteroidales bacterium
CAAGGTGAACTGCCCATCCAGGTCGGTCACCGTTCCGGTTGTTTCACCTTCCACCTGTACGGTCACTCCGATCAGGGGTTCTCCTGCTATATCAGAAACAGTACCTCTTACGGTAATGTTCTGCGCATAGACAGATAAGGAAAATGCGCACAACAGGGTGAGACATATTCCTCTCATAAGATTCGAAATTTTTCTTTTCATTCTCTGATTTGATTAGATTAAACAAGTAATTCTTTTTAGATGTATAATTCATCTGATCTGTTAATAATTCTCAATCATTTACGTGTCTCGCATAAGATTATCTCTATTTGTTTGTAAAATTAGGTATGAACTCTCGTTTGTTACTGCCAATATTAGATACTTTATTACGACATTTAGATATTTAATATTTCTCCTTACTAGTGTGTACGTGCACGGATGCATGGTGTTATAACTCGTTTTTTCTGTGTGATGGCTTGATCCGCAATGTCTTATATAATTTAAATGGCATAATTGTCAGGTAACACTTTTATGTGTACGTGCACAATGCTCTGATTAACATATGTTTAATTAGGTATGTCAAAATCTGTATACAATTTAAAAATATTCAACTCTTCACCACTCATTGATCCGGTAACCGATGACGTGCTCATTAAAATGTATCAATCTTTCACGCAAAGATAAAACGTTTTTCACAAATGCAGCAGCCTGTCTTGAAAAATGACCCGATTTAACATCAACCCAACTGGGTGATTCTGTAGATCCTTTTTTTACTTTGACTGCTAAATGACAGTCGTAATGGCCGATAATTGGGCCATTCTCTCCCTTTTGTTTAAACTGGACAAATGAAGGAAGGTTGGTGCCTATCCTTCATTTGTCTGTTATATGTTCATTATAAGCGTGCGGAGGATTATTCTTCCGTAAGCTTGCTGATTAATTGGGTTACTACCGCTTTGGGCTGGTGATCTCTGTCAAAAAGCAACGGATAATCGGTACGTCCTCTTACAGGGAAGTTATTTTTCCAGGAATCGCCATCACTTACACCCCACATGGTAACGCGTATTACATTGTCGCTATTCTTCAGGAAAAGATTGAAGAAATCCATCATCCTGTTGTTCCAGGCTTCGGCAACTTCTTCAGGAAGTCCATCGGTATAGGGGTCAATCTCCTGACGGTATGCTTCCCTGTCGGCAAGATTGGCGCCTCCCATTCTGCGTGGTTCGGGTAGCGGACTCATATCCAGCTCTGTTACCAATACCTTTACGCCTGCATTCACATAGTCGTCGATGGTAGCCTGATATTCTTCAAGAGTAGGATTGGTCATCCCCACATGTCCCTGCATCCCGATGCCGTCAATACGGATGCCGCGTTCCTTGAGAGTGTTGATCAGCCTTACAACTGTTTCACGCTTGCCGGGATACCATTCATTGTAGTCGTTGTAATAGAGCTCAGCATCCGGATCAGCTTCCTGTGCATACTGGAATGCCAATGGGATGAACTCTTCTCCCAGGATCTCGTAAAACTTGCTTTTGCGATATGATCCATCTTCCAAAATCGCTTCATTGACCACATCCCAACCTTTGATGACGCCTTTGTAACGGCCTACAACGGTGTAGATGTGTTCCTTCATCCTTTCTTTCAAGATTTCAGGGCTTACATTCTCTCCGTTTTCGTCGACACAAAACCAGGCGGGCAGTTGTGAATGCCATATCAGGCAGTGTCCCGTGATGGTCTGGTTGTTGTCGACACCAAACTGAACAAACTCGTCGGCCTGAGTGAAGTCGTAACGATCTTCTTCCGGGTGGATCTCACCACTTTTCATGCAGTTCTCTGCAACGATGGCATTGAAATGCTGCTGTACGATTTTTGTTGCTGCCGAGTCTTGACCGGCTGCCTGACGGGTGTTTAGTGCAACACCGATTAGAAACTTGTCTTTAAGGGCATCTTTTAAACCGGGTTCTTCCTTAACCTGGTTGCTGCCGCATGCCGTAAAGGCTACCGCTGCCGAGAGCAGCAAGGCAATTTTCATTTTTTTCATGTGATCTATCTTATTATGGTAATTAGGTGATGTCTATCATTTGTAAAAATGCATCAATGATTGTAAACACAGCATAATTTGGATTCTGCACTTGGTATCAATAGATATGCAAATGAACAATGAATAATCGATACACAATTCCAATAATAGATACGATTGTTCCTTATTTAGATATTTCATGTCTGTTTTTTTTGTTTGTTTTTTGCTCGAAAAAGTTATAATAAAATGTTTTATATCGTTAAAATGAACATATCTAATGTGGAAATTACTGGAATCATTTCTTTCACCGGTTGCATTTGAATCGGACGAGTTTGCATATTGAAGCAGACAATACTCTCTTCTGTATTACCTATACAAGACATAACCTATACTTACTACTCTCTAGCCTTATATCCTCCTTATATCCTCCTTATATCCACTTCAACATTTATTGAGGAGGTAATAAGGTTGATATAAGGCTGCAATAAGGATAGACCAAGTGATGTATCCTGAATCGTCTTTACATATGTCTATAATCTTTGTAAATAGAATAGAGTACAATACAGATGAAACGGGTGGAAAGCATATGCTCTCCACCCGTCACTTTATTTACTTTAAGAAACTGTTTATTCCCTAACGAAACAGCAACGGAGCAAATTCACGGAGTGAACGGCGCCATGTGAGCCATTCGTGTGCACTTCCGGGTGATTCATAGTAGACTACATTTTCCAAGCCATTTGCCTGCAAAGCCTCGGCAAATGCTTTTACCCTTTCGGGGCGTTCTTCTTCGCCGATGCTCAGGAACATCAGTTTAACCTGTGAGTTGAATTTTTCAGGTTTTGTCAAGAGTCCGTCGTACAACGTCTCAATCTGGTCCACACCACCTGCACCGCCACTGAATCCGCCCAGATAGGCAAATTTGTCGAGATTGGGCATTACCACCTGGAAAGTATGCATACCTCCCATGGAGAGGCCCGCCATGGCACGACTCTCGCGATCAGTTTTTGTGCGGAAGGAGCTGTCGATCATCGGGACAATTTCCTTGACCAGCAATTCCGGGAATACGCTTTGGAATCGAAAAGGTGCTGCAGGGCGTGCAGGTCGCTCGACTGCGGGAGCACCAGGAGCTGGTGCAGGTGCGTTGGCACCGGCAAGGAAAGCGTTCATGCCAGGATTGTCGAATCGGCCCATTGGTGCGCTACCCGGTAATGATGCGTAGCCGCGATCCATCACGATTATCATCGGTACCGCCTTCCCTTCGGCAATCAGGTTGTCCATGATATTCCCCATTCGTCCCTGGAATACCCATCCTGTTTCATCTTCTCCTCCTCCATGTTGGAGGTAAAGTACTGGATAGCGTTGATCGGTATTCTGATCATATCCGGCAGGAGTGTATACATAGCACATGCGCCATGCTTGTGTCATCTCCGACCAGTATTTCTTCATTCTGATATCGCCATGAGGTACATTCTGTGCTTTGTCGTACTGTAGTCCTTCAGGTATTTCAATTGCACTCACCCATTTGCTCATGCCATAGTAGGACTTTGTGGCGGGATCGGCCACGTTGACACTGTCGATGACAAGCTGGTAGTAATGGAAGCCCACCGCTTCCGGTTCGGGTGAAACGTAAGTCCAATATCCGTCTGCTTCACGTGTCATGGGCCCACGGAAACTGATCTGCACATTTTTTGCATTTGGTGCAAATACCCTGAAGTAGGTGTGTCCTTTGTCATCCACACGGGGCCATTGCACTCCATCGAGGTTGTGTTCGTTGGGAAAAGAGCCTTCGGGAAAATCTTGGGCTGTGATCATCAATGGGAAGATCATTGCCAGAATAAGGAGAAAAGTTGTTTTTTTCATTTCGATATGATTGATGAAATTATTGGTTGATCATTTATAAATATCTGCCGGAGGTGAAATGATTCGACACCCCGGCAGATCATCATCAGAAAACAAAAGAGTTATGCTTTACCATTCCGGGTTTTGTACTAGGTTCGGATTGATGGATGTGACGTTGTATGGATAGGGGAACCACTCGTGCTTTCCTGCCTGGAAGCCAACCTGCTTCCCTGCGTTGGGTTCTGAGTAGGTGAGGTATCCTCTGTGTGCAGCTTCGCCATCGTTGATGAAGGCATCCTTCAGGGAAGGAATGTGCTTACCGGCGTTCTTTGCTTTTTCAAATTCTCCCCAACGTTTCATGTCGACCCAACGTGATCCTTCCATCCACAACTCATAGTTGCGTTCTTTCTTCACGTCTGCAAGTGTCAGCGTGGAGCTTACATAGTCTGAACCGGCACGTTGCTGCACCATTTGAAGGTACTGGAGACCGTCATTGTCGTTGGTCTGGGCACATGCTTCAGCGTACATCAGTAACACATCAGCATAACGGGTGATGATGAAGTTGTTGAAAC
>JAAZLV010000041.1 GCA_012799155.1 Bacteroidales bacterium
AAACCATGTTGGAGTAGCGTGAGGTGTCTTCTGACATGAAGTAGTGGAGGTCACGAAATCGAATATAGACAATTTGATTTGGTGTCAAATTCGTTGTTGTGTCACCATAGGAAATGACATTGTAATACACACCGGTTGCTGGATCCTTAAAAAATTCATTCTCCGCGAAATTACCGCTGGCGGGATATTCCTCCAGAATACTTAGCTGTTGTTGCGCAATGAAAAGATCTATTGCCTTTTCTTCATCATACAGGTAATCTGCATAGGTCTTCCGGTCATTGCAGGAGGGGATGGTGAGCAGCACGCCTAAAAGTGCGAAAATGATAAATATTGTTTTGTTCATAAATATCTTTGCCGAATAATTGATATTGATTGCAAAAGTACACAATCTGTGCTAAATATAGCTTTATTGCACCGAAATAAACATTATCGATTCTTAAAAATGGATTAATCTTTATTCATTGACTGTTTCAGGAGCTTTTCATACTTCTTGAGACCTTCTGAGTATGTTTTTAAAGCCATTTCGAGTGAACCGTAAAATTCTCCACCCGATGCATTGAGGTGTCCTCCTCCATTGAAAAAGTCGAAAGCAAATTCGTTACAGGGAAATGAGAGCTGAGATCGAAATGAGAGCTTGATCAGCCCCTCATCTTCACGAATGAAGGTGGAGAAAATGATGCCTTTGATACTGAGGGGGTAGTTTACAAATCCTTCAGTGTCACCCTTGCTGAACTGAAACATTGCCTGATCCTCTTTTGAAAGCCAGATCAAAGCAGCGTGCAAGTCGGGATATATCTCCATTCGTTGTGATAGGGTATAGCCCAGCAAACGGAAACGCTCGGCTGAGTAGTTGTGAAACACTTGTGAATAGATGGTGTCCTTGTTGATCTCCTTGCGCAGCAGTAGGCTGATAATCTCAAAGATCTCAGGATCACTCGAGTTGTAGGTAAACCCACCGGTATCGGTCATCATACCGCAATAGATACATTCCGCCTCTGTTTTCGTCAACTCTTCATACTTGCCAGCTTGAAACAGGAGTCGAAAAATCAGTTCGCAGGTGGAAGAGATCTCAGGGTGGGATGCCACAATGTCAAAACCGTTGCCGGGAAAGAGGTGGTGGTCGATCAGGATCTTTGTTGCCGGCGATGATTCCAGCATGGGAGCCATCAGTCCTATTCGCTTGTGGATGTTGTAGTCGAGTGAGAAAATTAGGTTGGCTTGCATCAGGATATGCCTGGCTGCTTCCGGATTGTATTCAGCCACGCTGATTTCACCTGCACCCTCCATCCATTTAAGGAAATAGGGGAAAGAGTTGGGGACAATGATCCTGACCTTTTTACCATTTCTCTTCAAGAAATGGTAAAGTGCAAGTGATGATCCTATAGCATCACCGTCGGGGGATAGGTGGGTGGTAATTACGATCTGCTCGGCCTCTTTGATGGCCTGCATGATCTGGTTCACCTGTGCCGGCTCAATCACATCGGTGAGTGTTTCGGTAAACTTCATAGAGAATGTTTCTTTTAATGATAAACCGCAAAAGTACTAAAAATTCAGCGAATAGGCTCCATCTTGTCGTACGTCATGCACCGGAATACCCCTGTTGAGGCAGCTCTCTTTTAAGTTAATTGCCGAATAGCGCGGCATTGAGCTATCGAGGACAATCAGTGAGGGATGAAAGAGGTGGTATAGTTGTTCCGCATCAAAACAACAATGTCGGGAAAGAATTAGAATATCTACAGGGAAGGTGGTGTTGGTTGTGAAGTCGTTGAACGACCCGTCTGAGAGACGGATGATTTTCTTGTGGGGGTGGGGTAACACCCCATTTTCAGGTATCCATATTGGGTGGTAAGTCTCATCAACATAAAGTGATATCTCACTCTGAGGTGAGTTGTTGATAACTACCAGTTGAGGGGATGTTGACTGTAATTGTTCCCAAAGTGAAAGCAGTTGAAAAGAGAGTAGTGAAGAGAGTGCGAAGGTCAGTACAAGGGGCCGTTTTATTTTCATGAAGTGGCTGATCAGAAATATGAAAATCAGCAGTAGAATAGCAGCAGGTAAAGATATGTTAAGTCCTGTGAGTTGAGCGAAAGGAAGTGACTCCATGAACTGAACAATGTGCAACATGAGGTCGGTCAACAGTTGTACTAGTCTGCGGAGGATCTGTGGCAACCATTCCGGGAAGCTTGAAAGGGCTTCTGGTAGCCAGCCAGTAAGCAACAACGGTATCAACGAATAGATGATGATTCCCATAAGAGGTACTACCAGTATGTTGGTGATGAAGAACCAGGTTGGGAA
>JAAZLV010000276.1 GCA_012799155.1 Bacteroidales bacterium
ACACTATGTAACGGGTAACTACCCGGCAGCGATTGAACGGTTGCAATACAATGTCATACAGGGTGATTCTACCTACACCACCACCTATTTCCTGGGGATGAGTTTCTTCGCCATGATGCGATATTACGAGGCGATCAGGTGGCTGGCGCTTGCCTATGAACAGGCTCCACAGCCTGATGTCAATCTCCTTTACTATTACGGTTCAGCACTTGCGAAAACCTACGACAGAAAGAAAGGAATTTCAGTTCTCAAAGAGGGAGTGGAGAAGATAGAGTCGTTGCAGGAGATGCTCTTCGACTATGACATCTCGTTGGCGGAAGCGCATGACCGTTCAAATGAACCCTCCAGGGCAATAAGCTATTATCAATCTGCTTTAAGCAGACGCCCTGAATCCTATATGCTGCTTTACAATATTGCCCTGACCTATGACAGGATGGATGAGATCGAGTCGGCCCTCACCTATTATGAGCGTTTTGTGAAAATGATACCTGAAGACAAGATTACCGACAGTAAAAACATCTCACTTGAAGCGGGAGAGCGTACCAGCATCCTGGAAATGAGTTACAGGGCTTCCCTTCAGCGAATGGATGAACTGAGAAAGCAACTTTTTCTAAAAAAGGGAAAAAAGGGAAATTGATGACATTTTCAATTGAAAATGTCATCAATTCCTTCGTTCTCAATCACAGGATCATTGTCCTGGTAGAAATCGGATGAATAGCGCTCTGACCCGGCACATGGGTTGAACCCTGCCGGTATTTCAAACTTCCCGTTATCGTTGTAGTTCAATTCCTTGTCGGCATAAACCTTCTGGTAGAAGATCCCGTGTATGGGGAGTGCCATGCTGGCACCCTGGCCATATGCCATACGGTCAAAATGGATGGACCGCTCTTCACCGCCCACCCAACATCCTGCCACCAGGTTGGGAGTGAACGACATGAACCAGCCATCGGAGTTGTTGTTTGTCGTACCGGTTTTGCCACCCATCTCTCCCTTCAGGTTATAGACCCTGCGCAACCGGCTACCGGTTCCGCCGTCAACTACACCCTTCAACATGTCGAGCATCTTGTAGGAGGAGGACTCGCTGAAGATCTCCTTCATGCGGGGGACGAAGGTGGCTACCTCGTTGCCGTAGGAGTCCTCGATGCGGGTCACCAACAGCGGTTCCACCCTGATACCTCTGTTGATGAAGGAGGTGTAGGCCCCCACCATCTCGTATACCGATGCCTCATTGGGACCCAGTGCGAGTGATACTACCGGATCGGCAGGTGTCTTGAGCCCGAATGAGCTGAGCATGCGGGCAAAAGCATAAGGTGAGAACTGCTTCATGAGGTAGGCGGTAACCCAGTTGCTGGATCGTTGCAAGCCCCACTTGATGGAAACCATTTCCCCACTGGTGTGACCAGGATTGCGAGGGGTCCACTCCTCACCAGTCTCGGTCATCAGGGTAATGGGCTGATGCATCATCTGATCGCAGGGTGTCATTCCCTCCTCCATGGCCAGCGTATAAAGATAGGGTTTGATGGTGGAGCCGATTTGTCGCTTGCCGGTGGAGACCATGTCATACTTGAAGAACTTGAAGTCGGGGCCCCCCACGTATGCTTTCACATGTCCCGTCAGCGGATCCATTGCCATGAAGCCGGTACGGAGGAAGTTCTTGTGGTAACGGATCGAATCCCAGGGAGTCATCAATGTATCCACCTCCCGTTGATCCCAGGAGAAAACCTTCATCTCCACCTTCTCCTCCTTGAAGTTCTTGAGGATGGCAGCATCACTCATTCCCTCCTTCTTCAGGATGCGGTAACGATCGCTCTGCTTCATGGCGGTGATCAGCAGATCCTCCACCTGGTCGCTCACCTCACTGGAGTAGGGGGCATATTTCATGCCCTTCTTCTCGCGGAAGAACTGTTCCTGCAGATATCCACCCATGTGCTCTTTCACCGCAGCTTCGGCATAACGTTGCATCCGTGAATCGAGGGTGGAATAAATCTTCAGGCCGTCAGTATAGAT
>JAAZLV010000277.1 GCA_012799155.1 Bacteroidales bacterium
CCCTGGTCCACGTGCAGGATCACCTTGCTGGTGGGACTCACCTCCTTGACGGCGTCGTAGCCCCGGTTGATCAGCTGCACCAGCTGTGGCCAGTTGTCGGTATGACCTTCAGGGTGGATCATACCGGAGGGAATCTCGTTGCCAATTTGCACCCATTCTGGTGTCACACCCGCTTCCTTTAGGGCGGTCATCACACCGTGTGTGTAATCATAAAGGGTATTTTTCAGTTCATCGAACGTCATCCCCTCCCAGGCTTTTGGCTTGTGTTGTTTTCCCGGATCGGCCCAGCTGTCGCTGTAGTGGAAGTTGATCATCACCCGCATGCCCCATTCCTTTGCACGCTTGGCCATCTCAACCGTCTCTTCGGTGCTGCAGTGGCCGCTGTGCGGATCGTCTGAAGGGTTGACCCAGGTGCGCAGGCGGATGGCGTTGATGCCGTGATCTTTCAAGATATTAAAACAATCCTCCGGTTCTCCTTTGTCGTTGCGGAAGATGTAACCACTCGCCTCCATTTGTGGAAGCCAACTGATATCGGCTCCTTTTGCGAAAGTGGAATCGGTTTTAACCTCTTCGGTGGTACGGCTGCAGGAGAGCAGTAGTAGTGTTGAGAGAATCAGGGCGTAAAAGCTTTTCATTGTGTCTGATGATTTGAAAAAGATAAAAAAAGCGCGGTTGGCTGACCGCGCTTTTTAGCATATTATACAGCACTCACCACAGTCGCCTTAAAAGCTTCCGGATCGGAGAGATCGAGTGTAATGGTGTAGGTGCCGGCAGTGGCTTGGATATTGTCACCACCATAACTGAGGTTGTTCAGATCACCTCCCAGGTTGATGTCCCACGCGTTGTTGGCCCTGAACTTGAAGGTGCCATCTTTCAGGGTTGTGGTCACGCTCCAGAGACCGGTTACAGGATCGTAGCTCATCGGTGTGGAGTTGTCCCAACTACCATCAGTAGCGTCACCAATAAGTCCCCATTCCGTTTTGGTCAGTGTGTAACTGTTCGCGGTGAGGTCTACATCAATCTTGTACATACCGGCTTCGCTCACCACCAGGTTACCGGCACCGCCATCGTCTGAGAGGGTGCCATTGCCCCCATCACCGTAGTTGGGTCCGTCCCAGTTTGGTTGTGAAGTGAACTTGAACTCGGTGTTGCCATCGGTAAAGTAAACATAACCGCTATATTTAAAGTCGAAGTTGCTGCTGTAGAGGGTGGGGGCGTTTGCCGGATCCCATCCCTGGTGACCACCGGGCACATAGAGTGTCAGGTTCATCTCACCGATGATCTCGATGGTGTAGGTGTATTCCATCATGTTGAGGGTGATTTTCATCCATCCCGGTTCAGTGACGCGCATCGCCTGTGCTCCATCCAGGATGATATCCCCTTCCAGTGCAGTGTTTCCGTCAACAGGGTTGCCGAGCACACCATCCCAGGAGGCGGCATCTTTGCTCGACTTGGGTACAATCTTGAAGTAACCGGTCACGTTGTTCACCAGGATTGTGAAGATGGGATCTTCGTAGACATCCTTGCCGCTGTGGTTGAATTTGAATGCGTCCAGATTCTCGATGTTCCATCCGTTGATGTCACCAATCAGATAATACTCGGTCTCGATCACCGGTCCCACGGGGGTAATGGTCACCGGTCCCAGTACCACATTGCCCGGAACCCTTACCGTGCTGCTGCCCTCATTGATGAAAGAGGCTGCACGCAGGTAGAGGTCTCTCGCTTCTGGTGCTTTCCCGTATAGGCTTTTGGCTGCTTCGTTGAGCGTGGCCGCCGTAACATAGGCACTGTTCTGGTCACTTACAGAGGTGAGTTCCACCACCTGGGCGAAATCTTCTGTATCGGATGCCTCCAGAATGAAGGTCATTGTCGCACCCTCAGCAAGCTGGGGCGTAGCAGTTGTCTTGATGGCTTCCAGTGGCGTCTCATCTGCCAACATCTCTTCAGTGAAGACAATCGGCGCAGATACACCAGCACCCAGGGCAAAATTGAAGCCGCTTACACTCTGTTCCGTTTCCTGTTCATAGGCCTGTGGTGGGGCTGCCACATGTTCGTACACATCCTCGCATGCATTCAACAGTGTGATTGCAAGCAGTGTGGCAAAAAGGTATTTTATTTTATTCATCTTGTGTAATATTTTTATGGAAAACCTCCCTCTGTTGAAAGAGGTTTTCCGGTTCTGCCTGTTTATTCAACCTTACCAGTATTGGTGGTGAAGTTAATGTGAAGCTTCTGACCTGCATTGCCGGTTACACGCTCCTGGTCATCACCTGCACCGCGGGGTGCGAATACACCGTCTAAGACGATGAATTCGGTGTGCCACCACTCATGTCCGGGCAGCTGGATGCTAGCACGTATCTCACCAGTGTTGGTGAAGGGTGGTGAAACAAAGGCTGCATCGGCACCCAGCGAGAGGGCCGGAACCGTAAAGCGATATGCTTCATCGGTGGTGCCCCAGTTGCCGGAAGCAACATTTCCCTGCAGGTGTACATGCGGCGGATAGAAGTCCACGGCAAATTCATAGTCACGACCATTGATGGCGGTGGTCACCACCACGATGTACCATCCCGGATTGCCAATACCGATGTTGCCACCGGAGTCAGATGCTCCCGGATCAGCAGTGCCATTGGCATTTACTGTTGCCTGTCCGTAGCCGAACTCGTTGCCATCCCATGCCTTGGCAAAATTGAACTTGATCTCTGCATTGCCGGTTACACGCTCCTGGTCATCACCTGCACCGCGGGGTGCGAA
>JAAZLV010000278.1 GCA_012799155.1 Bacteroidales bacterium
CAACCAATCCGATCATCTGGGCCGATGTACCCGACGTGGCCATGGTAAGAGTGGGTGACACATACTACATGAGCAGCACCACCATGCACATGAGCCCGGGATTGCCGATCATGAAATCGAAAGACCTTGTTAACTGGAGACTTGTCAGTTATGCCTATGACACCATTGCCGACAACGAAAAGCTGCGCCTGGAAAATGGAAATAACGCCTATGGTGCCGGCTCATGGGCCAGCAGCATTCGTTTCCACAATGGACTCTTCTACGTCTCCACCTTTTCAGCCACATCCGGTAAAACACATGTTTTTACAACCGACAACATCGAAAAAGGGGAGTGGAAAGAAAAGAGTTTTACACCTGTCCTACATGACCACACCCTCTTCTTTGATGAAGACGGTAGGGTTTACATGATCTACGGCGCGGGAGACATCCGCATAGCCGAACTTACTCCGGAACTAACAGGCCTCAAGGAGGGGGGAATACACGAAGTGATCATACCCAATGCCAGCAAGGTGGCCTCTGAAAAAGTAGGACTCCCGGCAGAAGGATCTCAGATGGTCAGACACAATGGTTACTATTATCTCTTTAACATCACTTGGCCACCAAACGACATGCGGACGGTAATTGTGCACAGGGCAAAAAATATTGAAGGTCCCTACGAGGGCAAGCTCCTGCTCAGGGACAGAGGTATCGCCCAGGGAAGCATTATCGACACACCGGAAGGAGAGTGGTATGCCTATATGTTCCGCGATTACGGTGCAGTGGGTAGAATCCCCTACCTGATGCCGATGAAATGGGAGAATGATTGGCCAGTGCTGGGAATAGATGGTGCTGTGCCCGATACACTAGATATTCCGGCATCAGAAGAGCAAGGAGTATGGGGCATCGTGGCATCTGATGAGTTCAACCGGATGCCTGATGATGAGCCGCTGCCCCTCTACTGGCAATGGAACCACAACCCTGACAACCGTTTCTGGTCGCTCACCGATTCTCCGGGATACCTCAGGTTCACCAGCGGAAGAATTGACAACTCCCCCCTACAGGCAAGAAACACGCTGACCCAACGCACCTTTGGGCCAGAAAGTGCAGCTTCCACTTTCGTGGAAGTTACGCAAATGAAAAACGGTGATTATGCTGGCATGATTGCACTGCAAAGAAGATATGCCTTTGTGGGTGTAAAAAAGGATAACGACAGTTATTCTGTGGTGATGATCAACGGTGCAGGAGATGAGCCTGTAGAGGTTGCATCCATACCGTTGAACCAGAGCGGTGTGCATCTGAAGATTGAATGTGATTTCAAAAATCGTACGGACAAAGCAAGATGCTATTACAGCTTCGATGGCGTGACTTGGGAACCCATCGGCAACACGCTGCAAATGGCATATACCCTCCCCCATTTCATGGGTTACCGCTTTGGATTGACATATTATGCCACCAAGGAAGCAGGAGGATATTCCGAATTCGACTACTACAGAGTTGAAGATCGTATCACAGAAGAATAGTCGGCACCCAATAATTTATCTCGGCTGTTGAATCTGTCAACAGACAATCCAATAATATGAAAAATAAACTGTTATTGTTATTCTGTATTTTAAGTTGTATGCAACTGACCAATTGCACATCTGCAGCTCTTTTACCTAGGGACAAAGGAGCATTTGAAACCGGTGAATACCGTAATCTCCTTGCCGAGATGGGTTACAAAAAGAAAGAGATCAATGCAAGGTTGGATCAGATTTTTACAAACCTGTTTGAGGGTCCACAAAAGATCTACTTTGAAACCGGTGACTCAATGGCATACATCTCAGACATCAAGAACAACGATGTTCGTTCAGAAGGCATGTCATATGGCATGATGATTGCCGTACAGCTTGATAAGAAAGAAATGTTCGACCGTCTCTGGCGATGGTCAAGGCACCATATGCAACATCGTGAAGGTGCATTGAAAGGATACTTTCGCTGGAGCTGTGATATTGATGGAACACCCAACTCACAAGGACCAGCTTCCGACGGGGAGTTGTATTTCATCACATCGCTGATTTTCGCTTCCAACCGATGGGGCAATGAGACCGGTATCGATTACCTCTCAGAAGCACAGTTCATCCTGAACAGCTCCATGGATAAAACAGGAGAAGATGGTGTCACACCATTGATTCATCCTGAACATCAGCTGATCACATTTGTACCTACCGGTTATGGTGCCGGGTTCACTGACCCCTCCTATCATCTTCCTGCCTTCTATGAAGTGTGGGCACGCTGGGCGGAAGACGGAAGAGCCGACTACTGGAGGGAATGTGCACGCAAAAGTCGTGAATACCTTCAGAAGGCTATTCATCCTGAAACAGGACTGAATCCTGATTACAGTCATTATGACGGATCACTTCTCAACAGCCGACACATCATCGGTGATGCCTTTCGTTTCGATTCATGGCGTGTACCGATGAACATAGCTCTCGATTACAGCTGGGCATGCGTGGATCAGGAGTGGCAGCAGCAATATGGTCATAACATCCAGAACTTTCTCTATGCACAGGGAGTTGATCAGTTTGTGGATCAATACAACGTAGACGGTACTGCAGTGACTGAGATACTTGGTGCCGGCGGCTATCAGAAACTGCGCCATTCACTGGGACTGGTGTCCTCGGCGGCAGCCATATCATTGGTATGTTCGCATGAGAAGAGCCGTGAATTTGTAGATCATTTCTGGAACAGCAAGCATGAACCCTATGAGGATGGTTATTTCGATGCCTATTACGATGGACTGTTACAGATCTTTGCTTACATGCACCTGAGTGGCAACTACCGGATCATATTCCCACAAAATGAACAATAGAAGTTAGATGCTTATGAAACGAAGAAGAATCATATTCATCCTGTTAGCAATATTAGGCTGTATCAACTTGACGCTGACAGGGGCAGAAAAGTTCATCACCACACAGCAGCAGAACAACAGCCTGGTGCTTTTTAATGGCGACAGAAGAGCGGATATCCTTCTTCTCCAGGGTTCTGATAAGGGGATTGAACGAGCGGTCAACGACCTGCAAAAAGATTTTAGCCAGGTAACCGGTCATCGGCCCGAAGTGCTGTTAAACTTCACACCCACCAAGATGCCACTGATCATCATCGGCACCCTTGGCACCCATTCAGCAGTGGATGCGCTTGTAGCACAAAATAAATTTGACGCATCGAATCTGCAGGGGAAGCGGGAGATGTTTGTGATAGAATCGATCACCAGTCCCTTTGATGGTATTGCGGAAGCCATTGTGATAGCCGGTAGCGACAAGA
>JAAZLV010000279.1 GCA_012799155.1 Bacteroidales bacterium
CGCTTGACCTGAAATCCACTACCATCCAGAAGGTTTTCAAAGAGATCGAAAACAGGAGCGACTTCCGTTTTCTTTTTGCAGGCAATACAGCAGAGATCATGGACAAACGCATTGATCTGTCTGTGAAGGCTGAACACATCGATGAGATCCTCGACAGGGTTTTGTCTAAAACATCGCTTACATACAAGATCCTCGACAATCAGATCGTGGTCTACAGGGATGCGACAAAAATTACCGCTCCTACAGATGCAGCAACAAACAGTGATGCAGCACAACAGAAGAGGGAAATCAGAGGCCGCATCACCACAGCTGATGGTGAGACCGTGATTGGGGCCAACATCGTAGAGATGGGAACCACCAACGGTACCATCACCGACACCAACGGTGAATTTGTAATTGAAGTGGCCGAAGGAGCCGTGATCCACATTTCCTACATCGGTTTCCTGGAACAGGACATCAATACCAACGGCAGAAACTTCTTCGAGGTTGTACTGTTGGAAGACACCCAGGCTCTTGAAGACCTGGTAGTGGTAGGTTATGGTGTGCAGAAGAAAAAACTTGTTACCGGTGCCAATGTCTCTGTAGGAGGTGAAACATTGCAAAGCCAGCATTCAATCAATGCACTGGAGGCAATGCAGGCCTATGCTCCCGGTGTGAACATCACCCAGGCTTCAGGTATGCCGGGTGAAGGATTCCAGGTGAACATCCGCGGACTGGGTACCATCGGTAACTCCGCCCCCCTCTACGTGATCGACGGTGTGGCCGGTGGTGACATCAACACGTTGAACCCCTCCGATATAGAATCGATCGACGTGTTGAAAGATGCAGCCTCTGCTGCCATATACGGAGCCCGTGCCGCCAACGGTGTAATCCTGGTCACCACCAAGACCGGCCGCAAAGGCCGTATTGAGGTTGCCTACGACGGTTACTACGGGGTGCAGAATGTGGCCAAGATGCCCGAACTGCTGAATGGCAAGCAGTACATGGAGATCTACAACGAAGAACGTGTGATTGCCCAGAACAATCCTGCGGCAGCAATCGACTTCTCCGCCAGAATTCCGGCACTCTATCAGAAGATTATGAGCGGTGAGTGGGAAGGCACTAACTGGATGGAGGAGATCCGCAACGAAAATGCGCCCATTCAAAATCACGCTTTCAATCTTTCGGGTGGTTCTGACCAGTCTCTCTTCTCTCTGGGTTTCTCCTATACCTCACAGGAAGGTATTCTTGGCAAGCCTGTTGAACCGCACAGCGACCGTTATACGGTACGTCTGAACAGCGATCATGTGATCTACAAGAAAAACGGAATCGATGTGATCAAGGTGGGTGAAACCTTCAACTACAGCTACCGCAAACGCTCCGGTATCGCCATTGCCGGCATGTATTACAATGACATTCGTAACATGCTTACCGGCAGCCCTCTGGTACCGGCATACAACGATCAAGGTGAATTTTATGCCCGCGCTGATGTGAGAGCTTCCGGTATTGAAGGGCTCTCGTCACGTCTCTTCAATCCACTGGCTCAAATGGCACTCAACAGGGGGATGAATGAAACACACAACTACAACATCAACAGCAATGCATACCTGGAGATTCAGCCAATCAAGGACCTGGTCTTCAGAAGCAGTTTTGGTTATCGGATGTTTGCCGACACCTACAGAAGTTATCAGCCCGACTATGACCTGGCAGGTGATGCAACCCTCAGCCCCGGACGCATTGCGCAATCTGGTGGCAGCGGCTACAGCTGGACCCTTGACAACACGATCAACTACAAGTTCAACAGCAATGATCATAACTTCGACATCCTGGTGGGACAATCGGTAGAAAAGATTGGTTTTGGCACGAACATGAATGTGACCAATGCTTATCCGACATTCCAGGGCTACAAGCATGCCTACCTCAGCAACACGGACGGCCTCACCTCGGGTGTGACCAGCATCTCCGGCGGTCCGCTCAGACAGGAAGCACTGGCCTCCTTCTTTGGCAGGATCAACTATGACTATCGTGAGAAGTATTTGCTGACACTGGTGATGCGCGCCGACGGCTCCTCCAACTTTGCCAAAGGCAACCAGTGGGGTTATTTCCCCTCCATTTCTGCCGGTTGGGTACTGACAGAAGAGGAATTCCTGGCCGACAATGAGGTGATGAACTTCCTGAAGCTGCGTGCCAG
>JAAZLV010000280.1 GCA_012799155.1 Bacteroidales bacterium
CCAAGCATCACTTCGATGAGATCCACTACCTCGACATCGTGGACTGTAATGCGGGTGACCATGGAAAGGCGTTCGCCACCAACTTCAACCCCGAGATCAACATCCGCGAGGTGACACAGAAGGGAAAATACTGGGAGAACGGCCAGTGGGTCGAGACTGAACCACACGAGATCCATCAGCCACTCACCTATCCTGAAATTGGGCCCAAAGAGTCTTATGTGATCTTTCACGAGGAGTTGGAATCGCTGGTGAAGAACTTCCCCACCCTCAAGCGGGCTCGCTTCTGGATGACTTTCGGACAGGAATACCTGACCCACCTCAGGGTAATCCAGAACATTGGCATGGCACGCATCGACGAGGTGGAATACAACGGCCAGAAGATCGTACCCATCCAGTTCCTGAAAGCCGTGCTGCCCGACCCGGGTGAGCTGGGAGAGAACTACACCGGGCAGACCTCTATCGGTTGCCGCATCCGTGGTATCAAGGATGGCAAGGAGCGTACCTACTATGTTTACAACAACTGCAGCCACGAGGCAGCCTACAAGGAGACAGGTGCTCAGGGTGTCAGCTATACCACCGGTGTGCCGGCCACCATCGGCGGCATGATGTTCATGAAGGGTCTCTGGAAGAAACCGGGAGTCTTCAACGTGGAGGAATTTAATCCTGATCCGTTCATGGAACAGCTCAACAAGCAAGGACTGCCCTGGCATGAGCTATTCGACGTGGATATTGAGGTCTGACGAGTTTTTTTAAACCTTGCAATCAGATTGCAGGGTTTTTTTATACTTTTGTTGTGCACAACTCATAAAATGAATATATCTCCATGAGTCCCAAAAGCCTGGTAAATATCGGCGATTACAGTAGGGAGGATATCCTGCGCATACTGCAAACCGCATCCCGATTCAAAAAGAATCCCAACCGTGATCTGTTGAAAGGAAGGGTCTGCGCCACCCTCTTCTTCGAGCCCTCTACCCGCACGCGCCTCAGTTTCGAGACTGCTGTCAACAGGTTGCGTGGGCGCATCATCGGCTTCTCGGATGCGGCCACCAGCAGCTCCACCAAAGGAGAGTCGCTCAAGGACACCATCATGATGGTGAGCAATTATGCCGACCTGATCATCATGCGCCACCACCTTGAGGGGTCGGCACGCTACGCTTCCGAGATCTCACCGGTGCCGGTGATCAATGCAGGCGATGGCTCCAATCAGCACCCCACGCAGACATTGCTAGACTTGTTCACGATCTACGAAACACAGGGTACCCTCGAGAACCTCACCATCACCGTGGTAGGCGACCTCAAGTATGGCCGTGCAGTACACTCCCTCATCCAGGGACTGTCTCACTTCAAACCCTCTTTTCACTTCGTGGCACCTGACGAACTTGCCATCCCCGACAAGTATAAACTCTTTTGTGATAGACTGGGAATACCCTACCGGGAGCATACCGATTTCTCTCCCGAGGCGATCAACGGTTCCGACATCCTTTACATGACTCGTGTACAGAAAGAGAGGTTCACCGACCTGATGGAGTATGAGAAGGTAAAAAACGTCTATGTTTTACACAATGAAATGCTCAGTGACTCAAAAGAGAACCTGAAGGTGTTACACCCGCTTCCCCGGGTGAAGGAGATCAATCAGGATGTGGATGACAATCCCAAGGCCTACTATTTCCAGCAGGCAAAGAATGGAATGTATGTGCGCCAGGCAGTGATCTGCGATCTGTTGGGTATTGAGGTTGATTAACCCATTAATTGAACAAACATTATGAGAAAAGAATTGCAGGTGGCCGCTCTCGAAAATGGGACAGCCATTGACCATATTCCCAGTGATGCCGTATTCAAGGTTGTGACACTCCTGCAACTGCAGAAATTGAACAACCGCATTACCATCGGCAACAATCTGAAGAGTAGCAAGATGGGCTCGAAAGGCATCATCAAGGTCTCCGACAAATTCTTCCGTGAAGATGAGATCAATCGCATCGCGTTGGTGGCACCCAACGTGAATCTCAACATCATCAGCAACTTTGAGGTGGTGGAGAAAAAAAAGGTGGTGTTGCCTGATGAGATTATTGAAATAGTGCGTTGCAACAATCCCAAATGCATCACCAACAACGAGCCGATGAAGACCCGCTTTCACGTAATCGACAAGGAGTTGGTGGAACTGCAATGCCACTACTGCGAGCTTAAGATCAGGAAAGAGGAGATTGAATTGATTTAAAAAGTTTACAGGTTGGCAATCTTTAAAGTTTTAGTTCATATTTCAATGATCTAAAATTAATTGTTAGATGTTTACAGGTTGAAGAATGAAACAAGACTGGAAACCGGGAACAATGATATATCCGCTACCGGCGGCAATGATCAGCTGCGGCAACACCCCCGAGGAATATAACATCATCACCGTGAGCTGGGTGGGTACCATCTGCTCCGATCCCCCCATGTGCTATATCTCTGTGAGGCCGTCACGCCACTCACATGAGATCATCAAACGTACCGGCAACTATGTGATCAACCTCACTACCGAGGCGCTGGCACGGGCTACCGACTGGTGTGGTGTGCGATCGGGAAGAGATTTTAACAAGTTTGAAGAGATGAAACTGACGGCTGGAAAATCCAAACTGGTAGAGGCCCCGCTGATTGAGGAGAGCCCTGTCTGCATTGAGTGCCGAGTGAAGGAGATCATCC
>JAAZLV010000281.1 GCA_012799155.1 Bacteroidales bacterium
AACAGGGTGGAGGGTAAATATAAACCCTCCTCCGATACCGCCACCCACCTGGAACTCTACAAGGCATTCCCGGAAACAGGGGGTGTGGTACACACCCACTCCACCTACGCCACTGCTTGGGCACAGGCAGGTTGTGACATCCCCAATATCGGCACCACTCATGCCGACTATTTCAGCGATGACATTCCCTGCACACGTGACATGACAAAAGATGAGATCATGGGTAATTATGAGAAAGATACCGGCACCGTAATCATCGAGCGTTTCAAAGGGCTTAACCCTGCCCATATACCGGGTGTACTGGTGAAAAATCACGGACCGTTTGCCTGGGGTAAAGATCCGCATGACGCAGTGCACAATGCCGTGGTGATGGAGCAGGTGGCCAAGATGGCCTTCATATCCCGCCAGGTGAACCCACAGCTCACCATGAATTCATGGCTCATTGAAAAACATTTCTCACGCAAGCATGGGCCCAATGCCTACTACGGACAAAAATAAGCAACAACGAATATCAACAACAAAATAAACAATATGGAATTCTTCAACAAACAGGAAGTATGGTTTGTCACCGGGGCACAGCTCCTTTACGGAGGGGATGCGGTGGTGACCGTGAATGCACACTCGGAAGAGATCGTGAAACAACTCAATGAAGCTGGGACACTCCCGGTGAAAGTAGTCTACAAGGGCACTGCCAACTCATCCCCGGAAGTAGAGAAAATCTTCAAGGAAGCAAACAGTGATGCACACTGTATCGGCATCATCACCTGGATGCACACCTTCTCACCGGCAAAGATGTGGATCAAGGGATTGCAGAACTATAACAAGCCGCTACTTCACCTGCACACCCAGTTCAACAAGGAGATCCCCTGGAGTGAGATCGATATGGACTTCATGAACCTGAACCAGTCTGCTCACGGCGACCGCGAGTTTGGCCACATGGTCACCCGCATGCGCAAGAACCGAAAAGTGGTTGTGGGCCACTGGTCCGAGCAAAACGTGCAGGAACGAATTGCCGTCTGGATGCGCGTGGCAGCAGCATGGGCAGATGCCCAGGATATGGTGATCGTACGTTTCGGTGACAACATGAACAACGTAGCGGTGACCGATGGCGATCGTCTGGAGGCAGAACTTCGGCTGGGATACCATGTGGACTACTACTCCATCGGCGACCTGGTGGCCTACCAGGACAAAGTGACTGAAGAGGATGTAGATCTGCTTGTTGCAGAATTTGAACAACTCTACAACTTTGCCGACAACTGCAAAAAAGGAGCCAAGGACCATGGTCAGGTACGTGAAGCGGCACGCATTGAGATTGCGCTGCGCCGTTTTCTGAAGGACAAGAACGCCAAAGCGTTTACCACCAACTTCGATGCCCTTCACGGTTTGAATCAGCTACCGGGACTGGCCAGCCAACGCCTGATGGCTGAGGGCTACGGATTCGGAGCAGAAGGTGACTGGAAGACAGCAGCACTGCTGCGTACCATTTGGGTGATGTCGAGAGGATTGAAGGGCGGATGCTCCTTCCTGGAAGATTACACCTACCACTTCAAGGGTGAAAAAAGCGCCATCCTGCAATCACACATGCTGGAAATATCGCCCGATATCACCTCACAAAAGCCCCGTCTGGAGGTACACCCCTTAGGTATTGGCGGCAAAGCCGATCCGGCACGACTGGTATTCACTGCCGACCCCGGCACCGGTATCGCTTCCACAATCATCGATATGGGCAACCGCTTCCGCATGGTGGTCAACAATGTGGATGTACTGGAACCGGAAGCGGCATTACCGAAACTGCCGGTGGCCAGCTCTCTCTGGATCCCACAGCCGAACCTGGAGATCGGAGCTGCAGCCTGGATCTATGCAGGCGGTACACACCATTCAGCATTCAGCTATGCCCTCACCAACGAGTATTTTGAAGATTATGCCGACATCGCCGGCATTGAACTGGTAACCATCGACAAGGACACCACCATCAAAAACTTCAAATTTGAACTCAGGGTGAACGAAGTATATTTTCTGCTGAACAAATCACTACAGTAAACACGCTTATCAACCGGAACCGATGAAAAGATCTCTATTATTTGTCTCATCCCTGCTTTTTCTCCTGATTTGCCAGCAGGGAACTGCTGCAGATGACCCTAAGAATAGAATTGGAGTACACGATCCGGTGATGATCAGGCAGGATAGCACCTATTACCTCTTCCACACCGGATGGGGTATAGGTGTTTCGTCCTCAACCGATATGAAAAACTGGAAACGGGAGAAGCCAGTCTTTCATGACGCCCCACAATGGGCCGTAAGCGATATCCACTCATTCAAGGGACATATCTGGGCTCCCGATATCAGTTACCACAACGGTCAGTACTACCTTTTCTACTCGGTCTCTGCGTTCGGAAAAAACACATCCTGCATCGGTCTCGTGACCAACAAGACACTACACCCCGAAGACCCCGCTTTTAAATGGGTGGATCACGGGGCTGTGATCTGCTCCACACCGGGTAAAGACAATTGGAATGCCATTGACCCCAACCTGATCTTCGATGAAGAGGGACGACCTTTTCTTTTTTACGGTTCTTTCTGGGACGGATTGCAAATGGTACGTCTTAACAATGAGCTCACCGCCCCCTCTCCCGGAGAAGTGCCGGTAACAATCGCTTCACGAAAGTTGACAAGATCACCGGAGAACCCACCGGCTATTGACAACAACCCGGTGGATGCAGGTGGAAATGCGATTGAAGCTCCATTTGTGGTGAAAAGAGGTGATTTCTATTACCTCTTTGCATCCATAGACTACTGTTGTAAAGGGGTAGAAAGCACCTACAAGATGATTTACGGACGCTCCCACAAAATTGAGGGGCCCTACCTGGACAAAGATGGAAAAGAGTTGTTGTTCGGAGGTGGCACTATCCTGATGGAGGGCAATGAGCAATGGCACGGAGTGGGTCACAATGGAATAGCCAGTGCTTATGACAATGATTATCTGCTTTTCCATGGTTACGATGCCAACGATGAGGGGCGTTCAAAACTCCGCATCATCCGTCTTTCTTGGACGGAGGAACAGTGGCCGCAACTAATGGATGAGATTTACTGAAAAGCAATTGTGCTGTGTAGTTTTTCTCAACAGGAACAAAAACTGTTTCAAAAAACAAAACATCTGATAACGAATAACATAATTTAAAAAAGAGTATGAGTAAATATGTAATAGGACTCGATTATGGATCCGATTCCTGCCGCGCCATCATCGTTGATGCAGCCAATGGCAATGAGATCGCTTCATCGGTAAAATATTACCCCCGCTGGATGAAAGGGAGCTACTGCGACCCTCGCAGCAACAGGTATCGGCAGCACCCTCTCGACTATATTGAAGTGCTGGAGGAAAGCATCCGCGAAGCACTCTCTAAATCACCCGAGGGTGTAGCTGAAAAGGTAGTGGGCATGGGATTCGACACCACCGGCTCCACTCCTGTGTTGACAGATGAACAGGGTACTCCCCTGGCTCTGCTACCAGCATTTGCCGAGAACCCCAATGCCATGTTCGTACTCTGGAAAGACCATACTGCGATCAAGGAGGCTGACGAAATCAACAAACTGGCAAAGCAATGGGAAATCGATTATACCGCATTCGAGGGAGGCATCTACTCCTCTGAATGGGTTTGGGCCAAAATGCTGCACATCCTGAGAGAGGATGAAGCAGTACGCAAAACAGCCTACTCATGGGTAGAACATTGCGACTGGCTCCCGGGCATAATCACAGGCAACACAAAACCGGAGACCATGCCCAGAAGCCGTTGCGCGGCCGGTCATAAGGCCATGTGGCACGAAAGCTGGGAGGGATTGCCTTCAGAGGAATTCCTCACAACTCTCGACCCCTTGCTGGCTGGTTATCGCTCACGCCTGTACCGCAATACCCACCCGAGCAACACCATGGTGGGTTACCTCACCGAAGAGTGGGCTAACAGATTGGGACTCACCACAAATGTAGCAGTTGCAGTGGGTGCTTTCGACTGTCACATGGGTGCCGTGGGGGTAGAGATCAAACCGGGTGATTTCGTCCGCGTGATAGGCACCTCCACCTGCGACATCATGGCCGTTCCCTACGAAGAGATGGGTGATAAGCTGGTCCCCGGCATCTGTGGTCAGGTGGACGGATCGGTCATCCCCGGCATGATAGGCCTGGAAGCTGGCCAGTCCGGCTTTGGGGATATTTATGCCTGGTTTAAACGGTTGATCGAGTGGCCACTTCACAACATCATCGGCAAAAGTGAATTGATCGATGCTGAAACAAGGGAGAAGCTGATCGCCGAAGCTGCTGATGCCATCATCCCCGCATTGACAAAAGAGGCAGAGAAGGTACCGGTGAGCGAGAGCACCATACTGGCCACCGACTGGATGAACGGCCGCCGTACACCCGATGCGAACCAACTTTTGCAGGGTACCATCACTGGATTGACACTTGGCAGTTCCGCACCACTGATCTTCCGCGCGCTGGTTGAGGCCACCGCTTTTGGTTCGAAAGCCATCGTGGACCGCATCCTCGAAAACGGCATTGAGATCAAACAGGTAGTAGGCATTGGAGGTATCTCCCTGAAATCTCCTTTTGTGATGCAAACCATGGCCGACGTGCTGGGCATGTCTATCAAGGTGGCCCGTACGGAACAGTCGTGCGCCTTCGGAAGCGCCATGTTTGGTGCTGTGGTGGCAGGTATCTACCAAAAAGTGGAAGAGGCACAGGATGCCATGGGGCAGGGCTTTGTCACTACTTACCACCCCAACAAAGAGAATCATGCGCTCTACAGCGAAATATACAAGAAATACCAACAATTGGGAAGATTCACGGAAGAGAAACTGAACCCATCCTAAACAATCGATCATGAAAAAATTTTTCTTGCCGGTTTTCATTACAACACTCCTGTTTGTTCTACCGACAGAGAAGAATCTGTATGCAAATGAACCCGACTCAGCCTATCTCTTCGCCTACGGCGAAGAGAACGGGAGCGGTCTTTACTTTGCCTGGAGCATCGACAAACTGCAATGGAATGCCATCGGTCATCACCACACCTTTCTGAGATCGGATTACGGCAGGTGGGGGTCACAGAAAAGAATGTACAATCCCTACCTCTACCGTGCACCCAATGGAGAGTGGCATTGCACCTGGAGTCTGAACCACGAAGATGGCGCTGTAGCCCATACGGTCTCCTCCGATCTTGTTTACTGGAAGCCGCAATCATACCCGGTACTGATGGCCGGAGGAAACTGCCTGAACCCTGAGATCGCATACGATCCATACAAAAATGGGTTTCACATCATCTGGCAGAGTGATAATCCCACCGAAGGGCTCTTCAAAAGCTTCACCAACGATTTCAGACACTTCTCTCCCGCAACCGGTCTGGATAAGCATCCTGACAACAGGAGTGAACTCACAATCGGAGGTGCAGTGAAGAAAGGGACGGTTCACCGGGTATCATGGAAAGAGGTCAACCGGCTTTTCAGCTCACAAAGGGAAACTGCATATAAGCAGTTGCTGAACAGTGAGAGGGTAGCCATGAACCCCGATCAGTTTCGCAATCCAATTACCGTCAACATTACACCTGACAGCAAGGAGAAGAAATCGATCAGTGACCTGTTGATTGGCATCTTCTATGAAGACATCAACTATGCTGCTGACGGCGGCCTCTATGCGGAACTGGTACAAAACCGCGGATTTGAATATTCGTTGAGCGACAAGGAGGGAAATGATAAAACCTGGAACAACCGCTATGCCTGGTCCTCAACCCATATGGATGCATTTCATATCGACTCCCTCTCTCCCATCCACCCCAACAACCCCCACTACGCAGTGCTGGAGATTGAGCATAATGGGGTTGCACTGATCAACGATGGATTCAACGGGATACCGGTCAAGGCGGGAGAGAAATATGACTTGTCACTCTTTGCCCGGAGTCCGGAGAAAAAAAGAGGCCCTGTCAAGGTGCGCCTCACCGGCAAGAACGGTGAAATCTATGGTGAGACAACCACAGGTCGCATTGGCAACAAATGGAAAAAAATGAAGGCGGTGATCACCGTTTCCGCAACTGCACCCGATGCGCGCATTGAGTTACTGCCCCAGCAAACAGGAAGAGTTGAGCTCGATATGATCTCATTGTTTCCTCAAAATACATTCAAAGGACGTAAGAACGGAATGCGGGCTGACCTGGCACAAACGTTGGCCGACCTCAAACCGCGGTTCATGCGCTTCCCCGGAGGCTGTGTGGCGCACGGCGACGGCATCGGCAATATCTATCGCTGGGAAAACACAATCGGTCCCCTTGAAGCACGCAAGCCACAACGCAACCTCTGGGGCTACCACCAGTCGTTCGGATTGGGATATTTTGAGTATTTCCAGTTCTGTGAAGACATTGGAGCCGAACCAATTCCGGTGGTTGCAGCAGGCGTTCCCTGTCAGAACTCGGCTCACCATGGTTGTGTAATTGGGGGACAACAGGGAGGGATCCCCATGGAGGAGATGGATGTTTACATCCAGTCAATCCTCAACCTGATCGAGTATGCCAACGGCGATGCAAAATCGGAATGGGGTAAGAAACGAGCAGAGGCAGGACATCCGGAACCTTTCAACCTGAAATACATCGGTGTGGGGAACGAAGATTTGATCTCCGACATCTTCACTGAACGGTTCAGGATGATATACGACGCCATCAGGAAGCACTATCCCGAAATTACAGTTATTGGTACCGCAGGGCCTTTCAGCGAAGGTTCTGATTACACCGAAGGGTGGAAGCTGGCAACCGAACTGGGAGTGGAACTGGTGGATGAGCATTATTACCAACCGCCCGGCTGGTACCTCAACAACCAGGACTATTACGACCGGTACGACCGGACAAAAGCAAAAGTATATCTGGGTGAATATGCAGCGCATGTGCCCGGCCGCCATAACAACCTGGAAACGGCCCTCAGCGAAGCACTCCACCTGATCAATGTGGAACGCAACGGTGATATCGTGGAAATGACCTCCTACGCCCCTCTGTTGGCGAAAGAAGGCAACACGCAATGGAATCCCGATCTGATATACTTCAACAACAGTGAAGTGAAACCCACTGTCGGTTATCATGTACAGAAGCTGTTCGGAAATCATGCGGGCAATGAATATTATTCAAGCCTCATCGTGGCGTCAGACAATCGTGAAGATATTCGCAAACGAATCGCATCTTCATTTGTGACGGATGCAGAAACCAATGACCTGATCATCAAGATGGTGAATCTGTTGCCGGTAGATGTCTCCTCAACCATCGATCTCTCGGAGATGAATATTGCACAGGGTGAAGAAGCAAACCTTACTGTCATGAACGGTGATCCGGACGACAAATCCGTAACACCGGTTGAATCGACCCTATCCGTCTCGGAGGAGCTGAATTACCAGTTACCGGCCTACTCATTTTCAGTGATCAGGCTAAAGAGAAACAACAACACAAATTTGAAATGATGAATAATAAATACTTCTACATCTCCTTACTTTTCATTATCTGTGCTGCGCTCGCCACGGCACAGGAAAATCCGAAATTAAACTATTTCTCGCTACAGGATGTGAGGTTGTTGGAGAGCCCCTTCAAGCATGCTGAAGATCTGAACAGAGACTATCTCCTGGAAATGGACGCCGATCGTCTGCTTGCTCCCTTTCTCAGGGAGGCTGGACTCCAGCCCAAGGCGGAGAGCTACACCAACTGGGAGAACAGCGGTCTTGACGGTCATATCGGAGGACATTACCTCTCCGCCCTGGCGCAGATGTTTGCTGCCACTGGTGATA
>JAAZLV010000282.1 GCA_012799155.1 Bacteroidales bacterium
ATCATGGGATAGACCATTCCCTTGGTCTCCACCACCACCTCCAGCAGGTAGGCACCCTTGTGCGACAGCATCTCATCGATGGCACCGTCCAGTTCCTCACGTTCGGTCACCTTGCGCCCCCTGATGTTGTAGGCATCGGCGATCTTGATGAAATCGGGGTTCTTGAGGTGCGTCTCGGAGTAACGCTCATCGAAGAAGAGCTCCTGCCACTGGCGCACCATGCCCAGATAGTTGTTGTTGAGCAGGATGATCTTCACATCCACACCATACTCGAGGATGGTGCCGAACTCCTGGATGGTCATCTGCAGACCGCCGTCGCCGACGAAGATGCAGACGGTGCGGTCGGGAGCGCCATACTTGGCACCGATGCCGGCAGGCAGACCGAAGCCCATGGTGCCGAGGCCGCCCGAGGTGACAAGGCTGCGCGTTTGAGTATACTTGAAGTAACGGGTGCTCATCATCTGATGCTGCCCCACGTCGGTCACACAGATGGCACTGTTCTGGGTTGCCTCCGTCACCTTGTGCACCACCTCTCCCATCTTGATGGGTCCCTTTTCGGGAAAGAGCTCATTGCTGATCACGGTCTCAAATTCCTTTTTCTCGAACGGCTTGAACTCAGCCAGCCACTCCTGGTGAGAGCCCTTTTGGAGATACTCCATGACCTTGGGGAGTGTCTGCTTCACGTCGCCCACCACCTTCACGGTAGTCTTCACGTTCTTGTTGATTTCCGCCGGGTCGATGTCGAAATGGATCACCTTCGCCTGTTTGGCATAGGTCTTCAGGTCGCCCGTTACCCGGTCGTCGAACCGCATCCCGATGGCGATCAGCACGTCGCACTCATTTGTTTTCAGGTTTGGAGCCACGTTGCCATGCATGCCCAGCATGCCGCAGTTGAGCGGATGGTCGGTGGGCACTGCCGAGAGGCCCAGGATGGTCGAGGCGAAGGGTACATCCGATTTTTCCAGGAAAGCAATCAGCTCCTTTTCAGCGCGACCGAGGAGCACACCCTGACCCACCAGGGCATAGGGTTTTTTGGCATTGTTGATCAGCTCGGCAGCCATTCGTATCTGCTCCTCATCCATGTCGGGTACCGGCTGGTAGCTCCGCAGGAACGATGTCTTCTGATAGTCGAAGATGCATTTGTTCACCTGCGTATCCTTGGCGATGTCGAGCACCACCGGTCCGGGACGACCGCTCGCGGCGATGTGGAAGGCGCGCGATACCGCCCATGCGATATCCTCCACGCGACGGATCTGATAGGCCCATTTGGTGATGGGCTGGGTGATGCCGATCACGTCAGCCTCCTGGAAGGCATCTGATCCCAGCAGGCTTGAGATCACCTGTCCCGAGATCACCACCAGCGGGGTGCTGTCCATCATGGCATCGGTGATGCCTGTGATGGCGTTGGTGGCACCGGGGCCCGAGGTGACAAGTGCCACCCCCACCTTGTCGGAGACACGTGCGTAGCCCTGTGCCGCGTGCACCGCCCCCTGTTCATGGCGCACCAGGATATGTTTGATTTTCTCTTTGTGGTCATACAGTGCATCGAACACGGGCATGATTGCCCCGCCCGGATAACCGAAGATTGTCTCTACCCCTTCCGCCAGCAGCGAGCGGATCAGGATCTCACTTCCCGAGATGGGTTGTGCTTCCGCGGAGGGGGAAACAATGGCTGGTGATTGATTGACTTTGTTCATAGAACCTAAACTTTATATGTTGAAACCTAAATCCTTTTACTTTATACGATTCTGACTGCTCCCTTGTCGGCGGAGGTGACGAATGCCGCATAGCTCCGCAGTGCCTTGGAGACGTTGCGCACGCGATCGGGCCTGAAGGCTTCCGCCCCTTTGGCTTCCTCACTGCGGCGTCGTTCAGCAAGCTCCTCGTCGCTGATCATCACGTTGATGCTGCGTGCCGGGATATCAATCTCGATGAGATCGCCCTCACGTACCAGTCCGATGTTGCCACCGGCTGCCGCCTCGGGCGAGATATGGCCGATGGAGAGTCCCGAGGTGCCACCCGAGAAACGTCCGTCGGTAATCAGGGCACACTGCTCTCCCAGCTTCTTCGACTTGATGTAGGAGGTGGGATAAAGCATCTCCTGCATGCCGGGGCCTCCCTTGGGACCCTCGTAGAGGATCACCACCACGTGGCCTGCTTCTACGTCACCACGAAGGATCCCCTTCACCGCATCATCCTGCGAGTGGAATACCTTTGCCCTGCCACTGAACTTCCAGATGCTCTCCTTCACTCCTGCGGTCTTCACCACACAGCCGTCGGCGGCGATGTTGCCCCGCAGGATGGCCAGTCCCCCGTCTACGGTGTATGCGTTTAACACGCTGCGGATGCATCCATGTTCGCGATCCTTGTCCAGTTCGCGGAAACGGTTATCCTGCGAACCCATCACCAGGTTGCGCCGGTTGCCCGGTGCCGAGGAGTAGATGCGCAGCGCCTCCGCATCGGGTTCTGTCTTGTTGATGTCATATTTGCTGATCGCCTCGGCTAGCGTCATACCGTCGGCACGGCTCACATTGGTCTCCAGCAGACCCGCTTTGGCCAGCTCACCCAGGATGCCCATGATGCCACCGGCACGGTTCACATCCTGGATGTGGTATTTGTC
>JAAZLV010000283.1 GCA_012799155.1 Bacteroidales bacterium
AGGTTCTGCCTGTTTGTTCTTGTTTCCGCATGCCATCAGAAAGGTGATGAGCAGGGAGTAGAGTAGAAATCTTTTCATTTTTTATGATTGGTCAGTTATTTTTTTGCAATTTGTAGACATCATCCTTGTCCTGTACCATGAAAACGCTCAGGGCTCCCACTATCAGTGAACAGCCTGCAAGCACCAGCGTGAGTATCACCCGTCCCTCAAAGAGTTCACTGGTGATGTATCCCAATATGCTGGCAGCAAGGATCTGCGGGATGACAATGAAGAAGTTGAAGATACCCATATAGGTACCCATCTTATCTGCGGGCAACGAGCCGGTGAGGATGGCGTAGGGCATGGAGAGGATGCTCCCCCAGGCAAAGCCTACCCCCACCATGGGGAGCAGCAGCAGCTGGGGTTCCCGGATAAAGAAGAGCGAGATGAAGGCTACCCCTCCCATGGTCAGGGCAATGGCATGAGTCGCCTTGCGGCCTATCTGCCGAGCCAGCGCGGGCAGCAGGAAAGCACTGATGGCCGACACCCCGTTGTAGACGGCAAAGAGCACTCCCACCCAGTTGGCTCCCTGGTTGTAGAGCTCGCTGCTGGAATCGGTGGTGCCGTAGACATGCTGCGTGATGGCTGGTGTGGTATAGATCCACATGGCATAAAAAGCAAGCCAGGAAAAAAACTGAACAACCGCCAACTGCCCCATGGTCTTGGGCATATGCAATAGATCATTCATGATCCCCACCATGCCGTTTGGCCTTGATGAACTTTTGGTGATCAACCCTGAGAGCAGCAGGATGATGCCGAAGACCAGCAACAACCCACCCACGATGTAGAGCTGCTCGTTTTGCTCCCCCAGGGAGGAGAAATAGATCAGCGCACTGGCGGCTACACCTACAAGGGTCCAGATTAGACCTTTGTGCAGAAACTGACCGGAGGTAACCGGTGCTTTTGGGACGCTCTTCACACCGCTCAGCATCTCCTTCTCCTCCTCAAACGCAGCCAACTCGTCCGGTGAATACTCCTTCGAGGTGAGCACCGTGTAGAGCACCGATAGGAAGAGTACCACTCCGCCGATATAGAAGGAGAGCTTCACCGACTGGGGAATCATACCCTCTTCTGCCGTATTGGGTACGCCGAACCAGTTGGTAAGGATATAGGGGAGTGCTGAAGCAACCACTGCACCGGTACCTATGAAAAAGCTCTGCATGGCAAAACCCATCGTTCGCTGCTCTGAAGGGAGATTGTCACCTACGAAAGCACGGAATGGCTCCATTGAGATGTTGATTGATCCATCCATGATCCAAAGCATTCCTGCGGCAATCCATAGTGCCGGGGAGTTGGGCATGATAAAGAGTGCCAGGGTGGTCAGTACTGCCCCCACCATGAAATATGGGCGTCGCCGTCCGAAACGGTTCCAGGTGTTATCGCTCAGATGTCCTATGATGGGCTGAATGATCAGACCGGTGATGGGTGCGGCAATCCAGAGAATGGGAATATCTTCTACGCGAGCTCCCAGTGTCTCAAAAATACGGCTTACATTGGCATTCTGGAGTGCGAAGCCAAACTGAATGCCCAGGAACCCGAAACTCATGTTCCAGATCTCCCAAAAGGAAAGGTGTCTCTTTTTCATGTGGATGATGCTATTTGATCTCTGCTGATTTAGATAAACGAAAAGGTTGAAATGATTCAAACGTTTATGGAATAGGCAAATATAAAGAGTAATCCTGGTTGGGACTATTCTCTCAGCTTCAAACCCTTGCTTTTTCTATGCAAACGTATGCATGGTCGGCTTTAGCGTGTGGACCCTTTTAACACCAGATCGGTCTTGATCAGTCTGCTCACAACACCCTGTTTGGTTTCAGTGCCTTCAATGCGGTTGATTAGCAACCGTGCAGCCGTACGACCCATCTCAAAACCGTGTTGATCTACGCTTGTCAGAGTGGGATCGGTCACCTCGGTAAGGTAGCTGTTGGTGAAACCGCACACCGCAATATCATCGGGAATACGATAACCGGTAGCTTTGACAATCTGTATACAGGAAGATGCAACCTCATCATTGATACAAAAAAAGGCATCCGGCACCAATTGCTGTTGCAGCATCTCAGGCACCACCTTGCGCGCCAGCTCGACGGTATCGCAGATCCTACTCATCCCCTCCTCCACCGGTAACTTATGTTTTCGCAAAGCATCCTCATATCCCATTCTACGGTTGTTTGCGATGGGTAGCGTGCTTGTTGCCCCCAGAAAGGCAATCTGTCGGCATCCCGACTGTATCAGATGCTCCACTGCATGAAAGGCACCGGCATAGTCATCGACCACCACCTTGTCGGTATTGATGCCGGTGCAGATGCGATCAAAAAATACCAGGTGTACTCCATTGTCTATGATCTCACGGAAATGATCAAACTGAGCCGTTGTCTTCGATTGTGACGCCAGGATTCCGCATACACGTGCATCGAGTAGAGTCTCCACACTTCGCACCTCACGATCGTAATCCTCGTTTGATTGACAGAACAGGACATTGTACCCGTCGTTCTCCGCTTCCATCTGGATACCCGACAGCACCGTGGAGAAAAAATAATGCACGATCTCCGGGACAATCACCCCGATGGTGTTGTTTCTGTTGGTGCGCAACTGCATGGCAAGTGTATTGGGCTTATACTTGTGTTCCAATGCATAAGCCTGTACCAGCTCACGTGTCTCCTGGCTGATGGCGGGATGATCCTTCATGGCCCTTGACACAGTTGATGGCGATAAGTTAAGTGCTTTTGCGATATCCTTTAAGGTGATCTGCCCCATTGATGAATCCCCCTTCTTTTTTTGATGGCAAGTGAACATCTGCTGCCACTGCTTTAAAGGTGAAGTCCTATCGAAAGCAGAATGGCAGGAAGCCACAGTTTCCAAATATAGATAAAAAAATGTGAATGCCCTTCTTGCTCCTGCAAAAAAGAGCTCTTTTTGCAAAGAAATAGTGCCGATTCTCCCAATTTGTTTATATTTGTTTGCAAAAATCAATCTATATGATGGAAAATAAACCATTGCCCCTGTCGGTGCAATCTGAGATCGGTCAACTGGAAGCAGTATTGATGCACTACCCGGGTGCAGAGGTGGAAAACATGACTCCCCGTAACGCACAGAGAGCTCTCTACAGTGACATCCTGAACCTCTCAATTGCCCGAAGGGAATACAACCAGTTGCTGGGGGTGTTGCAGAAACATTCAACCGTCTACAAGGTTACTGATCTGCTCACAAAGCTGTTGACTTCGGAGGAGCATAAAAAAAGGTTGATTGGACAGATCTGTGTAGCAGAAGAGGTTCCCGACTATTTTGATTATCTGACCAATTTGCCACCGGTAACGCTTGCCACCATTTTAATCGAGGGACTCCCCCTAAAGGTCAGTACGCTTACCGATTTTCTCAGGGAAGAGTACTATGCCCTCAAACCACTCTACAACTTCTATTTCACCCGCGATGCTTCTGCGGTGATTGGCAACAGTGCCCTTGTTTGCAAGATGGCCAACAGTGTTCGCATGCGGGAAGCAATGATCATGGATGCCATCTTCGGCAGCGGTCTCTTTTTTGAGGGTAAGAAACTCAACAGCTATGAACTATCGCACCACAACCCGGAGGTGAAAATTGAAGGGGGTGACTTGCTGGTGGTGAGAGAAGACATTCTTGTGATTGGCAATGGTTCCAGAACAACTACCCAGGGCATTGACATGCTGGTGAAGGAATTCTGCCGGAACGGATCGGGGAAAAAACATGTGATCGTGCAACAGCTGCCTGAATCACCCGAATCGTTTATTCATCTCGACATGGTCTTCACAATGCTCGACAGGGATAAGGCGATGGTGTACAAACCTCTGATCCTGGACAGTTCCCGATATCAAACCGTACACATCCAGATCGACAACGGAAAGGTTGCGAAGATCAGCTCTGCAGGAGGCATTCTGAGTCTACTCAGAAAGTTGGGATTGGAGTTGGAACCAGTGGTCTGTGGTGGCAAGGCTGACGATTGGGATCAGGAGCGGGAGCAATGGCACAGCGGGGCTAACTTCCTGGCAATTGCACCAGGCAAAGTCCTCTCCTATGCACGTAACATCCACACACTGGAGGAGCTCAACAAGCATGGTTTCCATGTAGTAAGCGCTGCGGAGGTGATTGATGGCCGTTACAATCTCACTTCACCAGGCCGTTGTGTGATCACCCTTGAAGGATCAGAGCTGCCGCGTGGTGGTGGCGGCCCCCGTTGTATGACCATGCCGCTACGTCGCTCACCCATGAGCTGGTAAGCCAACATTTTAAACCCAGACATGGGGAATTGGCAAGAAATGAGAAAAATAACCTGTTGCGACAGATCAGAGAATATCCCTGATCTCTGAGAGACTGCGCACTGTATGAGTGGGTTGGAAATCAACCGCCGGCTCACCTGTCGGATTAAACCATATCTGATCCATACGGCTGTTTCTTGCTCCCACAATATCAGCATCCCAGCTGTCGCCGATCATCAGGGTCTGGGTACGCCGTGAGTTTGTATTTTTGAGCGCATAGGTGAACATATCGGGGTGGGGCTTATTGATGCCTGCATCCTCCGAGAGGA
>JAAZLV010000284.1 GCA_012799155.1 Bacteroidales bacterium
GCAATCAGGATAAGCGCTGTCAGGATGGCCAGGTCGCCATTGTAGCGGATGTAACCGATCCGTCGCCCGGGATCTTTCCGATCGAACCCGATAAATATCAACCCATAAAATGACCAGAGCACCAGCGGCAGATGAATATAGGCCAGCAGAACCGAATCACTCCCCTCCCCCTCCGGCAGCAGGTTGATATAGAGTGCCGACAGCGTGTAAACCAACAAGGAGATGCCCCCAAGTAACCAGTTTTTATCTTTCCCGGCAAGGAAAAGATAGAGCGATAGTCCGGCAAAGACGATGATACCGATATGCTTCGCGTAAAAAGTCTCCTCGTCTGGATCAAAGCCTGCAAGCAGTGGTATCTTCACCAAAAGGGCGGCGAGCAAACAGCCCGCAAGCATCGGCAGCAACTCTTTCCACTCTGTCTTATGGTTCAATTCTGTTTCCATAATTTTTGTCTGATAAATGTGATGTTACTAAATTGGTATCAATCTCTGCCTGTTCCTGGTTCAACACCAGGTCAGGACTGCAAAAGCTTTTCAATGGCATGAATGTGTTTCGTGAATGCTTTTTTTCCCAGAGGGGTGGCACTATAACGGGTGAGCGGCTTGCGATCCAGAAATAATTTAGAGAAGGTGATGTAATTGCTCTTCTCCAATGAGCGCAGGTGACTGGCCAGGTTGCCGTCGGTCACACCAAGCAGCTCCTTCAGTGCGGTGAAGTCGAGTTGCTCGTTTACCATCAGCGCAGACATGATGCCCAGCCGGATCCTGTTCTCGAACGCCTTGTCCAGATCTTTCAGAAACTCCTTCACACCCCTCCCCTTTGACGTTGAATCAACAGCCCATACACCATCTGAAAAAGGCCAAAGCCAAGCATCCAGATGTAAAGGCTCTGACCGATAAAAATGAGAGCCAGCAACCCCAGCAGAATCTCCGCCAACCCCAGGTAGCGGATGTGGCTGAGGGTATAGTGACTACCGTTCACCAACGCCAGCCCATAAAAGATCAGTGTCATCGCCGGCAGGAAACCCACATATCCCATCCGGAGCAGAATCACACAGACTAGTCCTCCGGTAATCAACGGAATCAGCAGACTGACAAGTAGCCTTTCGGCTTGGGCATCCCACACTCGTTGGTTCTCCCTCTTGCTCTTGCGAATGGTAAACCAGAGGGCACTCACTACCGACAGCAGCAGGGTACCGCAGGCAATAAATACCAGAACCCGCATCTCATCGCCATTGATCACAACAGCCTCCCCCAGGAGATAATTACCGCGACTAAAAACCAGCTGCCCTGCCAGCAATGCTCCTGCAAACGCTATAAGACCGGTCGAGACCCCTGACAAACCACTCAACGAGAGAAAACGAGAAGAACGACTCATGATCTTCCGGATCTCACTCAAATCATTCAGATATTTTTCTTTTTCCATTTGAAAGTACTTTGTTTTGCAAAGTAAAACATTTGCCTTTAAACTGGCAAAAAAATTGAAGTGTTTACAACCCTGTTTTAATCTATTTTAAGTGTATTCCGATTTTCAGATAGGCAAGACATCGGAGGGTGAGGCTGTCTCAATATACAAATGAGATGGCCTTTTCTCATCCCACCCACTAAGATTCGCCTTATATGGCTTTTTACTGAGTCTTATTTCAGTCGTAACTGACTCTAATCTGGTTCGAATCTATTAGAACGAGATTAGAACCATATTAGAACGAGATTAGAACGAGATTAGAACCAGTAACGAAGAAAGTAGATTGTTTCTTCCTGAAACAGGGCTACTCATACTGAAGCGTATAAACAGAAAAAGGCCGTCTCATGTAATATTATGAGACAGCCTCAAAGAAGGTGGACACGCTGATTCTCCTCCAAATATAGGCAAAAGACAATCTGTTCATCCGTATAGATCAGGGTGATGGACAAGCAGGTGGAGAGTTTGAAAAGGGAAAGAAGATGGAGAAAATCTTGCAGCAGCGGGCAAGATCAGAATGGGTAGCCGATGGCGAAATGGAAGGCGAAGTCGCGTCCAAAGTTTGGTTTGAAGATTGTCCAGCGGGAACCCACCGGGAGTGCGGGGTTGTGGGCCTTCATGCCACCGTCCACACGAATGAGCAGGAAGTTGAGATCGAATCGTATTCCCAGGCCATAGGCTACGGCCAGCTCCTTGTAGAAATTGCTCCACTCAAAGAGGCCGCCCGGCTGTTCGCTATACTCTCGGATGGTCCAGATGTTGCCGGCATCTACGAACCCGGCTAGCTCGATCAATTTGGTGAGCTTGCGACGGTACTCCACGCTGAAGTCCAGCTTCACGTCTCCCACCCTTCGCCCGAAATCGGAAAGCGTGGAATCGTTGTTGTAGGATCCCGGCCCCAAGGTACGGGTGCTCCAGCCTCTCACGCTGTTGGCTCCTCCACCGAAGTAACGTTTCTCAAAGGGCAGGATGGTGGAATTGCCGTAGGGATAGGCAACACCGATAGCGGCATGGGCAGCGATCGTGCGCTGGTCATCAATGCGGTAGGTAGGAGCGAAATCAATATCCCCCTTGACGTACTCGGCATAGGGAATTTTGAAGAACTCGTAGAAGCCACGGCTGTTCTGCTCACCCCCACCCAATCCTGTGACGATGCGGGGCAGCCATCCGGCTACCTCCACTCCGGAGCGGATGCGGAAGGGTATCTTGGGCATAGCACGCCGGCCTATACGGTTATAATTGGTATAGGTTAGGTTATAAGCAGTGCGGACGATCAGTTGCTCATCATAACTGTAACGAAGGATCGGATTAGCCTCTTCACTCAGGTATAGTTCCTTGAAACGTTCCGACGACCAGGGCATTCGCACATAGGTGACGCCCATCGGTTCCAGCACATGCAACAGCTTCCACTCCATGGAAGACCATTGAAAACGGGTGGAGAGGTTGAAGAATTGCCGGAAGTACTCGGGACGTTTTTGAAAATTGGCACCTATGGCATATTCTGTAGAGGCAGAAGGCTGGTCCTGAAGTCGTTTCAACATCCAGGGGAGCAGCAGTTGCGGAATGGAAAGAAACACCTCTGCTCCATATTCATAGTAACTGTTGTCCAACAGGTCGAGACTATCAGTGGGACGGATAAACTCGTAGGCGGCGTTGAGTCGCACCCTGAAGGTTTCTCCTCCCCTGAGGAAGTTGCGATGCTCGTAAGTGACATTGCTGGCCACCCCCAGGTCACCAGCCGAGTTGGTACCATCGACCCCGAACTGCAGGTAGTGGAGGTTGCCCGGGAAGAGAGTGATGCGCGAATCGATCATGCTTGAGTCGTTCCGTTGCATCCGCTGCATATTTATTGCAGTCTGGTTCACCGGTCCC
>JAAZLV010000285.1 GCA_012799155.1 Bacteroidales bacterium
CTGGAGAAGAAGTACCGCGAGGAGTGGACTTCCCGTGCCTCCGACTTTGAAGTGCTCCGCGAGGTGGCACGCTCATCGGGCAGCATCACCGAGTTCATCACCGAGTACGTGCTGGACCCGAAGGCGGAGACCACCTTCAAGATTGGCGCGAAGGAGACCGACGACGCGGTGGTGCTCTCCACCATCCACTCGGCAAAGGGATTGGAGGCGGAGATCGTGCACAGCCTCAACCTCAATCCGGCCAGCTTCCCCTCGTCGCGCACCATCCTCCAGGGTGAGGGGGCCATCGAGGAGGAGCGGCGCTGCCTCTACGTGGCGCTGACACGCGCAAAGAACAGGCTGAAGCTCTACCGCAACATCCGCTCGCTGCATACCCAGTACACCGATGCAAACCAACATGAACAGCTTTACTTCCTCAATAACCTGCCCTCACAACTGGTGAGGATCGTGATCAACGGTCAGGAGAAGAGGGATTTACCGACACCCTTCAAACCCACACAGGGTCAGGCCGATTTCCCCGACTTCGATTTCGGATAACGGGCCCCACCGGAGGTGCCCTGTAACAATATAATTGACTCAGGTCTATGGCAACGGTATTCCTTCTGATAATCATCTACCTCTCATTTATCGGTCTCGGCCTGCCTGATACAATGCTGGGTGCTGCCTGGCCGGCGATGTACAGAGACCTCTCCGCCCCCATTCATTATGCAGGCATCATATCGATGATCACGGCTGCGGGATCAGTTGTCTCCAGCCTGATGAGTGCCAGGATCACACGTTTTGCCGGTACGGGTGTCGTCACCGTAAGCAGTGTCTTCCTCACCGCCATGGCTTTAATCGGGTTCTCCTTCTCCAACAATGTTGTATGGCTGTTCATCCTGGCCATCCCCCTGGGTTTGGGGGCCGGCTCGGTGGATGCCGCGCTCAACAATTACGTGGCACTGCACTTCAAGGCAAGACACATGAATTGGCTGCACTGCTTCTGGGGTATTGGTGCTTCTATTGGCCCGTTGATCATGTCTGCCCAACTAAAAGCCACCGGCTCCTGGTCACAGGGATACATGACGGTTGGTATCATCCAGCTTTGCATCGTGATTGTGCTGCTTGCCACATTGCCACTCTGGAAGAGAAGCAAGAGAGAACAGGGTGATAAGCATGCAGAAAGTACCCCGCATCTCTCATTCAGAAAAATTGCACGACTGCCCGGTGTAAAACAGATGCTGCTGGGTTTCTTTTGTTACTGCACCATTGAGGTGGTGGCAGGGACCTGGGGAACAAGCTTTATGGTTACCGTCAGGAATATCTCACCTGAGAATGCGGCCCGCTGGATTGGGTTGTATTACATCGGAATCACCGCAGGACGATTTATTTCCGGACTCTTCACATTGAAGATCAACAACCTGCAGCTGATACGACTGGGGCAAATTGTGATTCTCCTGGGCATTGTCTTAATGTTATTGCCTTACAACGCTTCCATTACTACGGGTTTTATGGTATTTGGACTGGGTTGTGCACCCATCTTCCCGAGCATGTTGCATGAAACACCCCGGAGCTTCGGGAGAGAGCATTCACAATCAATCATCGGGATGCAGATGGCCAGTGCATCTTTGGCGTCAACCATCATGCCGATGATATTCGGTAGCCTGGCTTCGGCATTTGATTTCTCAATATTCCCCTTTTTCCTTGGTGCGCTTCTGCTGATCAGCATACTGTTGATCGAAGCATCAAAAAAGAAGAGCCGCCGGTTAAAGACCGGATAAATGGCTGGACCGGAGCAAACGCTTCGTTTGATGGTCAATACCCGGTCTTTCACCGGTTTTATTTGCATAACACGATTTGAACAGAATTATGGACAACCCGGAATGATCATAGTGCGACTCGGCAACAAAAATTTATCAATCTGTTTCTCATTGATTTACTTTGACCATTATTAATCATTAAAAATTAAAAGGATGAGAACAATGTTTATCTGTTTTACACTGGCATTTTCTGTTGCAATCAATGCAGCTTATGCCCAAAGCAAGCACACTGTTGAATACCCGGATCAATTGCCGGGGGACATAATGCTGGATCGTTCAATCAGTCGGTCGTATCATATCACAACGGATTATATGGATTACGACCTCATGGGTAATTTTCTCAGAAAAACGACTATTGAAGGAGACTATACCACAGGGCTGGAAGGAGATTCGGTACGGTGGAACAATGTATTTGATACTTCAACAGATGAGGAGGGACAACCATTCAGTGAGAAAAAGGATTTTCTTGAAAACTTTACTTACCTCCCTACTCCGGAAATTGTGAACCCCCATTTTTTTCAGAATATGCCGGAAGATGAAGGGTTTCGTATGAAGAATCTTATCTGGGATATGTTCATGTTACAGGATATCGCATACTGGTACTGGGATTCTTTGAGACTGAACCGGGATTTTGATGCAAGTGAATTGAATGAATCAGTTGATCTTGCCGGAGATGGTGCATTTGAGAACAAGAACTTCAAATTGAAATGGCTTGGCACGACAAGAATGAATGATGATATTTATGCGATTATCAAATATTCTACCATGAACAACAAAGTCAATATTGAGATGGAAAACCTCTCAATGAGGGGTAGAAGCCATTACTGGGGCGAAGTATATGTGTCGCTTACCGATAAGCATGTTGAATATGCAACCCTTACCGAAGATGTCATCATCGACCTTTCAGTAAACGGCCAACCGGGAATTAAAGGGTATGTAGTGAGGTTCATCACCTTGTCACGAACAAAATAAGAGAGTGATATGAAGAAGCACATTTCAAAAACAGGATTCTGGATGCTTTACCATGTGGGACTGTTGATCTTCAGCTTCGTTGCTGCTTTTGGGATTAAATATCAGCAAACCGGGGATTGGTTCCCTCCAACGGCTATGGTTGCTTTTATCAGCATATTCCTGATGGCTGCCGGTATCGGGTACATGGCTGTTTTTATGGTAAACAAGGCAAGCAGGTATAATCAGGTCCGGATAAATAAAATGATTCTGCCGGCATTATTGCTGTTTTATATCTTGGCTTACATGATCGCCAACATCGCAATCACAATCGGTGTTTTCGGATGGTTTATATATATAGGCAGGGATCTATCGGAATTCTGGCACCACCTTTTCAGGTATGAGCTGAATTTCGCAAGTGGACAGTTCTTTGTATGGCTGATGTTCTTTACCATCGCATTTTTCTATACCCTCTGGCGTAAATCAGTCACGAAAGGACAAAAACTGAGGGAAGAAAACCTGAAACAGAGATACCAGAATCTGAAGTCGCAGGTCAATCCCCATTTCCTTTTCAACAGCCTCAACACCCTTTCTGAAATTGTATATGAAGATGCGGGGAAGGCAGACAAGTACATCCGGAAACTATCCGGGATTTACAGGTACATTCTGGAAAACGAGGAGACCGACCTGATACCGCTGGATAAAGAGATAGCATTTGTGAAACAATACTTCAGCCTGCAAAAAGAACGCGATAACGATAAAATATCACTGGAAATTGATCTGCAGCATGCCGGCAAATTCAAAGTTATTCCTGTATCTTTACAGATACTGGTTGAGAATGCCCTAAAGCACAATGTGATGTCGCAGGAGAAGCCGTTGATCGTCCGGATATATGATGAAAACGGGTATGTGGTGGTCTCCAATGTGATGCGGAAGAAAAATATAATTGAACGCCCGACTCAAACAGGATTATCCAATCTGAAGGAGAGGGTGAGGCTGATCATGAAAAAAGAGCTTGTCATCAACGAAGAAAACAACCATTTCCTGGTAAAATTACCACTGATTGAATTTGAAAATGAAAGTACTGATTATTGAAGATGAACGGACTGCTTCGCAAAAGCTGAAGCGATTGCTGGGAGAAACAGACCCTGACATTGAGATTATTGATGTGCTGCAGTCCGTGGAACAATCGATCAACTGGTTTCTGAATCATCCGAAACCGGACCTGATCTTCATGGATATCCAGCTGGAAGATGGTATCTGTTTCGAGATTTTTGAAAGCCACCCGATTGATGTTCCTGTTATTTTCACCACTGCCTACGATGAATACAGCTTAAAGGCATTCAAGGTGAACAGCATCGATTATCTGTTAAAACCAATTGATCCGGAGGAGCTCAGAAATGCGATCAACAAATTCAAAGCACATTACAATCAAACGGATCATGCAAGGTTCGCGTCAATCATACATCAGTTGCAATCGAAAACGAAAGAGAGGTTTCTGATCAGGATAGGGGAACATTACAGGTCGGTACAGACCTCATCGGTCAACTGTTTCTATGTGAAGGAGAGATGCAATTTTATTCTTGTTGAGAATGGGAAAAACTACCCGATTGATTATTCACTCGATAAGATTGAGCAATTGATTGATCCAAATACATTTTTCAGGATCAACCGGAATTGCATCATCAACTACTCCGCCATCCGGGACATCATTGCCTACTCATCAAACAGACTGAAGATCAAGCTGAAAGAGTGGACAGACAATGAGGATATCATTGTAAGCCGTGAACGCGTTACGGCTTTCAAGGAATGGATGGACAGATGATCCAAATGAATTAAATGAATCATGAATACAAACTCAGGATGAAGTAACTATCTCTTTTTATAGCTACAAGTGTGGACGGCTACATTGCAAAACCCAGTGATGATCTCAGTTTCTTAAAACTCGTTGAAAATGAAGGTTTCTTTGCTCCTCTGTAATTTTTTCCTCAATTTTGATACCAATGGGATAGAACAGTAAAACGGGATGTGATGCCGGCAAAAAAAAGGGAGGAACAGTTCTTACAGCTAATGAATCACTGCAGCGGCATACTGCACAAGGTGTCGTTGCTCTATACCGAAAACGA
>JAAZLV010000286.1 GCA_012799155.1 Bacteroidales bacterium
ATGAAACCAAGTACAAACTTAGGGAAACGCTCCCAGAGCACACTCCCCGAAGGACGGATGTCACTGTTGGTTCCCTTGTAGGACCAGTAGATGGAGATGGCAAAGGCTGCTACTCCCAGGAGCACGTTCTGTGCCGACTTGATGATCACACTATATTTTTCAGCAGTTTCACCGATGAACTTACCGGAGGCTACTACCGCCGCAGTAGTATCAATGGTACCACCCAGCCAGGCACCAGCCACCTCTTCACTCAGACCAATCAGTTGCGCCAGCCAAGGGAGTAGATACATCATAGGGATGGCAATGATCAGCACAAGTGAGATTACGAACGAGAGTTTCTTGGGGTTACCTTTCATAGCACCGCTGGTCGCCACTGCCGCCGAGACGCCACAAATGGAAACAGCACTTGAGAGTAGAATAGACATCTCCTTATCGATGCGAAAGAGACGTGTTGCCACCCAGAAGCTGAAGTACCAGACCGAGAGCACCACGATTACTGCCTGTACCATGCCGAGTGATCCGGCTACCATGATCTGTTGAAAAAAGATCGAACTGCCCAGGATAACAAGTCCAGCTTTGATGTAGTACTCACTGCGGGCCGCCGGTGCCAGCCATTTGGGTAAGCCTATGGTGTTGCGTATCAATAGGCCGATGATTACGGCAAAGAAGACCGATTCAAAACCGGTACTCTTTATGAATGGTATGTTGGTAAGGCTCCGTGAGAGCCAAGCCAAAAGGAAGATGGCTGCGAAAGATATAAGGAACTGGCCCCTGTCTCGATTACCCATAAACCGGTAGCCCAGCCAGGTTAACAGTGCAACTAAAACAGATACGGCAGCATAGTGCTGCATCACCGATGGGAAAAGAATCACAAATAACAGAATCACACCACCGATGATGGTAGCTACCCAATCTTCATTTTTTATTGATTTCAACATACAAGGTCGGTTTACTTACCCGTGGCGGGTAACGAATTTCTTATATAGACTTTGATCGATTGACAAAAGTAAATAAAATATTAGAAACACAAACAAATGTTCTGTTCTATTCCCCTGTTCGTTGTCATTGCTCCTCAAAAGTGAGTGATTTGTCGATAAAACCGCAATGTTCATCTATTTCATTTGCCGCACACCCTTGCAGGAGCTATTTTTGTGCAGTGTTTCTAAAATTATTTTAATCACGTATTAACTTATCTGTTGAAGACAACATGAAAAAAATATCGCTATTACTGATTGCCCTTGTTGGTACATTGCTCAATTTAACTGCTCAGACAGAAACAACCAACAGTATCTCCGGAAGACTTATCGACGTTGATACCGAAGAACCGGTATCACTGGCAAACGTGCGTATCCTCAAACAGGCCGACAGCACCTACGTCACCGGTAAGGCAACCGACGAAAATGGTCGTTTCTCTATTCCTGTGAGCCGGGGAAATTATATTGTACAGGTTTCATACATTGGTTATCTCGATCAATTCCGGGAAGTAGTGGTAAATGCGCAACAACCCAATGTCAGGCTGGGTGACATCGTCTTAAGCAGCGACAACATCCTGCTCTCGGAAACGGTGGTGACTGCCAAGGCAGCCGAAATCGCCGTGAGGGGTGATACCTTGGAATACAATGCCGACTCCTACAAGGTGACCGAGAGTGCGGTGGTGGAAGATCTGCTCAAGAAAATGCCTGGCGTGGAGATTGACGCACAGGGAAAGATTACCGTCAACGGTAAGGAGATTACCAAGATCCTGGTAGACGGTGAGGAGTTCTTCAGTGATGACCCAAAAGTAGCTTCAAAGAACCTGCCGGCCAGGATGGTCGACAAACTGCAGGTGCTTGAGCGTAGAACGGAACAGTCGCAAATGACCGGTTTCGACGATGGCGAGGAGGAGAACGTGATCAACCTCACTGTTCGTCCCGGCATGAAGGAGGGACTCTTCGGCAACGCTTTCGCTGGCTATGGCAGCCAGGATCGATACGAGGGCAATGCCATGGTCAACTACATGAAGGACAAGGACCAGTATACCTTCCTTGGAAGCATCAACAACACCAACAACGCCGGCTTCTCCGATCTCTCCTCCGCCATGTTTAGCGGCATGGGCGGTGGCCGTGGCGGTGGTGGTCGTGGCGGTTTTGGTGGCAGTAGTGGAATATCAACCTCCGGCAATACTGGTGGCAACTTCAGCAAGCAGTTCGCACCCGAACTGAAACTGGGTGGTAACGTGCGCTACGGTTTCACCGATACTAACGTCAATTCGGATGTCTTCACCCAGCACATCCTCAGTGCGGGCAATACCCTGGAGACTGAACAAAACCGATCAAACAGCATCAGCCAGAACTTTGGAGCTGATCTACGTCTGGAGTGGGAGCCCGACTCGGCAACACGCATCATCGTTCGTCCTGCTTTCTCCTACTACACCAACGAACGCAACGAGACTGGTGATTTTTATACCGAGAATGAATTAACGGGAGATACAATCAACTTTGGTGATTCCGACTACTTTTCAGAGGGAACGGGTAAGAACTATTCATTCAACATCGATGCCAGCCGTGAACTGGGCAAGGTGGGACGGATTTTGAGCGTGCAACTCAGGGCACAGGGCGGTGACTCTGAGAACGATGGTACGAGCCTCTCCGGGACTTTTTATAATGGTACCCGTCCCAATGACCTGATAGACCAGCGTTTCACCAACATCAGTGAGAACCGTTCATTGAGTGGGTATCTTTCCTACGTAGAGCCCATGGGAGACAATCACTTCCTACAGGTTGCTTACCGCTACCGTACAAACAACTCCGATTCAGACAGGGACACACGTACCAAGGATGATGCCGGCAACTATACCGTGCTCGATACGGTATACAGCAAGCGATTGGAGAACTACTTCGTGAATCAGGAGATCGAAGCCAACTTCAAGGGGGTGAGAGAAAAATATGATTACATGTTCGGATTTTCCATCCAACCATCCTCCTCACGCAGCAAAACATTCGTAGGCAACAACATGATCTATGATGGTGAGCAGAAGGTGGTCAACTACTCACCCATGGCGCAGATCAACTATCGCTGGAGCCGTACCAACAACCTTCGTTTGCGTTATTTCGGTGATACCGACCAACCCTCAATTGCACAACTCTCCCCTGTGGTAGATGTGAGCAATCCACTCAACATCAGTTACGGTAATCCCGATCTGAAGCCATCATTCGAGCATCGCCTCGATATTCGCTACCAGTTGTCCAACCCGGAGAAGGCTAGTTCGTTCAACACCTTCCTTAACGCCGGCTACATGACCAACGACATAGTCACCTCTTCCTTCACCGA
>JAAZLV010000287.1 GCA_012799155.1 Bacteroidales bacterium
CTGTTCGCACTGTTGCCGAAGCTCTTCTTCTCCTCTTTTGTCTCCGCTTCAGAAATGCAGGCATTGCAGTCGCTCCCGCCCGAGCACATACAACCCATCCTGGCCAACCTCACCGACATGCGGGTAGGACTCTTCACCGCCGATGCCTGGCGCAGCTTCTTCATCGTGGCAATCGGATCAGCAACCCTATGGCTCTTCATGGAGAAGAAAATAAGGGGCGAATGGATGGTAGCAGCCATACTGCTGCTCTCGCTGATTGACCTGTGGGGTGTGAACAAACGATACCTGAGTGACGACGATTTTGTGGCTTCGACGCAGACACAACAACAGTTCACGCTGACACCTACTGATCAGATGATCCTGCAGGACAGCACCCTCTACTACCGGGTACTGAACATGGCAACCAGCACCTTCAACGACGGGGTCACACCCTATCACCACAAGGTGATAGGCGGCTACCATGCCGCCAAGCTGCGACGCTACCAGGACCTGATTGACCGCCACCTCACAACGGAGATGGGTGCACTGCAACAGGCCATCATCGGCAGCGGTGGCGTGCTGGACTCGGTGAATGCCGATCCGTTCAAGGTATTGAACATGTTGAACACACGCTGGGTGATCATGCCGGCACAAGGAGGTGGCACCCTGCCCGTGCTGAACCCCCATGCCATGGGCAACGCCTGGTTTGTAGATGAAATCCGGTTCGTGGAGAGTGCCGATGAGGAAATCGAAACAATCGGCATGCTTAATTTGCACCACGCAGCGATTGCAGACAAGAAATTCGAGCCGTTGCTGGATGGTCTGCAGGTGACCCCTGCCGACAGTGCCTCAACCATCCGGCTCTTGGAATATGATTCCGACTACCTCATTTACGAGGCCGACGCCAAGAAAGATGAGCTGGCTGTGTTCTCCGAGATTTACTATCCCAAAGGGTGGCAGATCACCATCGACGGCAAGCCGGCAGCGATGTTGCGGGTAAACTACACCCTACGCGCATTGCCAGTACCCGCAGGGATGCACACCATTGAGTTTCGTTTCGAACCTCACAGCATCCGAATCACGGACACCATTGCCTACGGAGCGCTGCTCATCATGCTGTTGACAGCTGTGTATCTTTTATTGAAGAAGGTGAAACGAAAAGATACAAACCATAACAACAATCATTGATGATGAAAAACAATATAACAGGGCTGCTGGTCACCCTTTTCACCCTACTTACCATTACACTTCATGCCCAGAAGCTATCATTCAACGAGGAGGGCACCTTTGAGATTGTCACCTGTTACACAACTCTTTAAATGCGCACCACTCGCAGTTCTTCTCGTTATTCGTTTGCGAAAAAGGGATGTCGGGGTTGAAAATCTCCTCCATCAGCGCGTCAAAGTAGTGACGGAACTCCGGCAACAGGAGGGAGAAATCGTTGACAGGATGCTTGTCATAACGGACCACAGGGTCAAACTTGTCGTAGATGGAACGCAAGTAATAGAGGGCCGGGGAGATGCGTTCACCAGGGTTCTCCTGCAGGTAAAAAAGGCCATAGACAAGCACCTGCAGTATCTGATAGGGACGGTTGTTCTTCGAAGCATCAAAAAGCGTCGCCATCTCCTTGAAGCTGGTTTCTCCCTTACCAGTCTTGTAATCGATGATCCTGAGCGACTCCCCTACCCGGTCGATGCGGTCTATGCTCCCCTTGAAGCTTACCTCCAGTTGGTCATTCACCCGATAGGAGCTCTTGAAACGGTATTCTGAAGCAATATAGGTGAAAGGAGTGAACTGTTTGTCCAATTTAAGGGTTTGTTTTACATAGCTCTTCAGGATCTCACCGATGAGGTAATGCTGACCTTCCAGGGGACGGGGATGTGTTTCGTCCCGAAAATAGTAACGGGCAAAAGCATTTTCCAATATCTTGTCGAGGAGTGCTTCATCCTTCGTGAGGGAGGTAAGCACATCGGGAGTGACGATTTCCCCCATGTAACGGTTGTAGAGCGTCTCCATCAACCGGTGAAAAATGGAACCGAACACATCAACCTCCACGCTCTCTTCAATGGTATCTTCCTCTGAGAGCCCTTCCAAAGCGGTGAAGTAGAACTGCAAGGGACAGTTGACATAATTGTTCAACAGCGAGGCTGAGAACGACCGCTCATTGCCGGCACGAAATGCATTCAGCTTGTGCATCACCTCACTACTCTTGGTTACCATCACGGGAGGCACCTTGGGTGCAGACACATCATAGGTAGCTACCCGCTCGGTAATCTGAAAGGCATCGTGATAGAGATATTTCATCTGATAGAAGTAGCGGCTCACTTCACCGGTCTGCATCTCCTCTCCAGTCCTTGTATCGTAAATCAGGTAGATCCGCCTGGCACGACTGATCATCCTGTAAAAGTGATAGGCGTAGGTGCTGTCCTGATGCTCATAGGTAGGCAGGCCAAATCCTTTACGGAGCGAATAGGGTATAAACGAAGTGGTTGCATTCTTCTGGGGAAAGACCCCCTCGTTCATTGAGAGGATGATCAGATTCTCAAAATCGAGGGCACGAGTCTCCAGCACCCCCATCACCTGTAACCCTGAGAGTGGTTCACCGCTGAACGCTACACTGATGCTGCGCGCCAGATTTCTCAGCAGACGGAAGCAGGTTTCCACCGTCATCTGCTGCACCTCTCCGAGGCGATCCTGCAGTCGTGAAACAGTCTTGTAATACTGCACGATGAATTCTCTCTCCAGATCGACGGAGCGACTGCTGCCATCAGCCTGTTCCGCAGAATGCTTCTCGCTGGTAAGGTGCTTATAGAGATAAATGAAAAGAGATTTGAGATAATTTGGAATCTCCTCCCAACGGCTTATAGGAGTGAAGATCATCTGTAACAGGGGATGAGGAGGAATTTCAGAACGGGGCACCACGATACGGTTGTATTTGAGAATGTGGTTCTGCAACTCTTCCGTTTCGACCTGCACTGCCGAGGAGATCAGCGGATGCCTCACCACAGCTTTCACATAGCGGTGAAAAAAGGCCGTTTCACCCTTGAAGCTGCGAAGGTTCTGCTGCAACAGGGCGATTTGTTCCACCAGGCTTGCCACAGAAGCGTGTGTCAATCCGTAACCCATGGTCACATTGATCTTGCCAAACTCCTGGGGAATGGAATAAAGTACCGGTAGCAGGAGGTTCTCGTCGGGCAAAACGATGGCGGTGTTGATAGCCTCATCAGGGTCGGGGATCTTTCCTGTGGCAGCCAGATCAGACAGAATACGGGTCACATGTCTTGCCTGCCCCACACCGGAAGAGATGCCTACCAACTCAACCTGCGGCTTCACGCACTCCTGGTCATCAAATGGCAATTTATGGTTTGAGGGAAAACGAAACAGGTTCTCCTTCACCCGCAAGGAGGCACGATTGGACTCGTCATGCACGAATGGAGAATCATAGTCCCAATAAAAGTCGGCCAACCCTCTGTTGCGCAGGTGTTCCATTAGGACAGTCTCAGCAGGAGTGAGTGCATTGAGCCCCACGAATACAAAGCCTCCGTGGTCGTGAGCATCAATGTCACCTGCTTTGGCTCTTTCAGCAACCTCACGGAACATCATCCCCTCATAGGCAATGCCTTTCTCTATCAGACTTTCTCTAAATGAACTGTACAAATCATACAATATCTTCCATGTTTGATGGAACCGTTCTTTTGTTTCGTTCCCCTCAATTGGCATAAAACTGCTCCAGAAGAGTCGAATGGCTGAAACCTGCTCCTCTGTGAGATGAGAAAGGTCATCGTCGAGAGAACGATAATCATGCACGTTACGGTATAGTTGCCGGGCATCAGCCAGGTATTTGTCGGTGTCGTCAAAATCGTTGAGCAGCATCTCACCCCAATAGAGAAAATCATCGAACGACTCCTCCGAACGACTGATTTCACGGTAGCGGTTGTAGAGAATGACCAGCATCTCGATGTGATCGGCAGGTCGATAGGGGGAGAAGGATGCAAACAATTCACTGATGGTGATCACCCGTGGAGAGAAAAGCGGCTTTCCAGCAATCACAGCCAGATATTTCTGAAAGAAAACACCTGCACGACGGTTTGGAAAGACAAAAGTCTCCTTGTAAAGTTCGTTGTCCTTCATCTCATGAAAAAGAGCGGCAACTTGATATAAAAAAGGGATCATAGTCAACAGTAAAAAAAGTAAACGGTGAATGGCTTTGATACAAATGTATGAAAATATGCCGAAGCTATATGTTATATTTTTCCAAAAACATGACACTTTTTATTAAAATTATACTAACTTGCATCTTTTTCAGCAGAGACTGAGAGACACAATGCCATTAATTCAAATCGCAAATATCTCTACTATTTATAGAGACCACCTGGATGCATTGTATGCATATGCTCTCCATATGGGATTCGATGAGCAGACCGCCATGGATGCCATCCATGATCTGTTCTACAAGCTCTGTACACGTGACACCTCCATCGACAATTATGAGAACCTCCGTTTTTATCTGTTTCGATCACTCCGTAACAGGTTGATAGACCTCCGTCGTTCACGGCGGGAGTTCATGTCATTGGAAGTAAATGAGCAAAGTGATGTTGCCGATCCACCTTTTCATCTGGAGGTTACAGTTGAGGATATAATGATCCTGGAGGAAGAAAAGGAAGCGATACGC
>JAAZLV010000288.1 GCA_012799155.1 Bacteroidales bacterium
CAGCCCGGCCAGCAGGGGGATGGCATAGTAGAGGAGCGACCGTTTGCTGTCGCGCGACAGGGCATAGACGATCGGCACCAGGATGATGAAGCCTACATCGAAGAATACCGGGATGGCCACCAGGAACCCGGTGAGGGTCATGGCCCAGGGGGCCCGCCTGATGCCGAAGCTGCGGATAAGGTGGTGGGCCAGCGATTGGGCTCCCCCCGAACTTTCGAGGATCTGTCCGAAGATGGCTCCCAGTCCCACGACCGTGGCTACGAAACCCAGGGTGCCGGCCATCCCCTCTTCAATGGCTTTGAGCACCTCCCTGAGGGGCATGCCCGCCGCGATGCCCACGTAGATGGCGGTCACCAGCAATGAGATGAAGGCGGAGATCTTGAGCCTCAGCACCATGAAGAGCAGCAGCGCCACGGCGGAGAGCAGGATGAGCAGGATGGCAGGGATGGACATCTGGTTCGGGATATCAGGGATTACACAAAACGTTCTGTTCTCTCAGGGCAAATATAACAGATTCTTCGGGAACTGCTGTGACATCAACAAAAAAACCCGGAACTTTTCGTTCCGGGTTTCCTGTTTCGGCGCAATTGGTTTTGTAGGGATAGCTTAATTGACGTAAGTATCTTTTACAAATGCTGCGTTGTTGAGATAGTCGTAGCTCTCCTGAACACCTTCAAGCGGGGTGCCGGTGTAACGCTCTACCTCTACCACCATGTACTTGGCTCCGGACTGCTCTACGTTGTTGAAGATGCCTTCAAAATCTACCTTGCCGCTCTTGCCCAGCTCCAGCTCATCCTTGATGTGGAGCACCTCGAAACGACCGGGGTAGTTGGTAAAGTAGTCGACAGGGTTCTGGCCTCCTTCGCCTACCCAGTAGACATCCATCTGGAAGAAGACCTTCGCGGGATCGGTGTTGTTGAGCATGTAGTCGTACATCATCTCTCCCTCTACTTCGGTGAATTCGAAGTTGTGGTTGTGGTAGCCAAAACGGATACCAGCGGCGTTGCACTTCTCACCCACCTGGTTGAAGTAGTCGCAGTAGGCCTGCAGGTCGGCCAGTGTCTTGGGGGTCGGGATCCAGGCAACAACGAGATATTTCATCCCTGCATCCTTGTGTGCCTGGATGGCGGTGTCCCACCATGCCCAGGTCTCTTCCCAGTTGGTGTCGGCAGCGGGTTCGGCAAGGGGTCTGCCTGCGTGCGAGGAGAGCACTTCCATGCCGGCATCCTCGATCGATTTCTTGAACTCGGCAGGTGTCAGGTCGTAAAACAATCCGTCGTTGTATCCGGCTGCTTCCACACCGGTGTAGCCCATCTCGGCGGCCTTGGCGATGGTGCCTGCATAGTCGGCCTTGATGTCGTCGCGCAGGGAGTATAGCTGCAGGTAGATATCCTTCTTGGGCGCTGCTGCTTCCTCTTTTTTCGCTCCTTGCGTGCAGGAGGAGAACAGGAACAATCCACTCATCAGTGCTAGGGTTAAAAATTTGATTTTCTTCATTATATTGATTTTTTAAGCGAATCATCCGGCACCGAGGCTGAATGATTCGCGGTGTGTTATGTGTTAATCGAGGACTTTTAGTTTGATGTTCCGGAACCATACATCATCGCCATGGTCCTGCAGGCCGATGAAGCCTTCCTGGTTCTCGCCACCGGCGTTGAGGAAGTTGGGCCAATCCTTGAACTTGCTGTTGCCTACCATTTCCTTCCAGGCATCGGTCCAGAGGTGATATTCAACAACGTTCTCACCGTTCTGCGAGTGGACAACTGTGCCCTTGTAGACAAGCACTCCTCCGGTGTTCCATTCACCGGCAGGCTTTGCATTCTGCGGAACAGCAGGAACAAGGTCGTAGAGGGAGGCGGACTGGCGGTTGCCATCCTTGCCCAGACGGGCATCGGGGTGACGCTCGTTGTCGAGTACCTGGTACTCGGGGGAGGATTCGTAGATGGGCTTGCCCTCTACCTCTTGTGCGAGATAGAACAGTCCGCTGTTGCCTCCTTCCGAGACCTTCCACTCGAAGGTGAGCTCGAAATTCTTGAACTTACGGTCGAAGATGATGTCGCCACCATCGGCTGCTCCGGCTTCTCCCATGCCCGAGCCATTGATCTTGATGGCACCATCCTCGATGGTCCATGCTGCCGGCATGTCGGCACGGTTGTAACCTCTCCAGCCGGTAAAATCCTCACCATTGAACAGGGAGATCCACTCCTCTTCGGCAGGTGCAACTTCGGTTGCTGCCTCCGACTCACTTGTCTTTTTGCTTGCGTTGGTACATGACATAAAAATCATTCCTGATAAAATGAATAAACCAAACAGATAAATTACTTTTTTCATAAAAACTCTCTTTTTTATATGACTTATATTGAAACGAAATTGTTTATTTGGGCATCGCCGGCAGCTGCCAGCCATTCTTGTAGGTGTGCTTGATCATCTCGTTGGCATAGGCCACGGCGTTTACAGGATCGGTCATTGTCTTGTTGAAGGTGGGGTGACCGTCGGTGATCTTGAAGCCATCTTCGATGATGGTCTGGATGGTAGCATCTTGCGGGATATTGGTGAACTGCATGTTCGCACCATCCCAATGCAACTCCTGGTTGAGCGACTGCAACCGTACGGCCAGCACACCCATCACCACCATCTCATTGAAGGGCCCTGCTTCCGAGAAGGGAGAGGCTGTCTCCACACGGCTCTCGGGACTCTCCTTGCAGGCACGTACCCAGTCCATCTCGTGCGAGAGGGTCACCTCACGCTGCGTCTTGGGTGAGTTGGGCTTGCGGCCGGAGACCAGCCAGGGGTCCTTACCGTAGCATCCGCAGATGAGGGTGTCTTTCGATCCGTGGAAGATGACGCCACCACCTGCATCGTTGAGGTTCTTGCCGGCAGGAACACCTTCGGGGCGCATGGGCTGCAGTCCGCCATCGTACCAGATGACTTCCACCTCGGGCATGGCCACCTTCGGCAGGTTGTCGCGCTGGGGGAAGAGATACTTCACCATCTGTGCGTTGGGAGCACAGTCGGTCAGCAGCATGGTGGACGATCCCTGTACCTTGGTGGGGTATCCCAAATTAAGTCCCTTGAACACGGGGTGGAGGATGTGACAGGCCATGTCGCCGAGGGCACCGGTACCGAAGTCCCACCATCCGCGCCAGTTCCAGGGGTGATAAATCTCGTTGAAGGGTCGCTTGTTGGCCGGCCCGATGAAGAGATCCCAGTCGAGCGTGCGGGGCACCTTGTGTGCTTCCTTGGGTGTCATCAATCCCTGTGGCCAGATGGGACGGTCGGTGAAAGCCTCTACTTTTGTCACCTCGCCAATCTGTCCATCCTGAATCCACTCAATCACCTGACGTACGCCGGCACCGGAGGAACCCTGGTTGCCCATGCTGGTGGCTATCTTGTGCTTCTTGGCCAGCTTTGTGAGCAGACGTGATTCATAAACGCTGTGTGTCAACGGCTTCTGCACGAACACATGCTTGCCCATTGTCATGGCATCGGCTGCTACTATGGCATGGGTATGGTCGGCGGTGGCGACGACAACGGCATCGATCGACTTGCCCAGCTCCTCATACATCTTACGATAGTCGTAAAACTTCTTCGCATTGGGAAAGTAGTCGAACACATGTTTGCTGTACTTCCAGTCCACGTCGCAGAGTCCCACGATGTTCTGGCTCTCCAGGTTTTTCAGGTTGCTGAAGCCCATGCCACCCACGCCGACACCGGCAATGTTCAGCTTATCGCTGGGGGCCGTGTGTCCCAGGTTCTTACCCAGCACCGTGGAGGGTACGATGGTCAATCCGGCAGCGGCAAATGCACCTGCTTCCAGAAACTTTCTTCTTGAGATTTTTGATGACATAATGTTTGCAGATAATATGTAAATACTTTAAGGGTTAATTGTGCAATATGGGTGGCGTTTTGAATCCACGCCGTAAATTTACCAAAAAAAAACAAACGGCGAAATATTATGCGACAAATGAGTGGCAACCCCGAATGTGAATTTCTCCACAAAAAACTCATTCCGCAATGTTATGACAGATATTTCCCCTATTTTTGTGAGAGGCAGATGAGAATGTGCCTGCTCACAGTGGTGGACACTCTCATTTTGGAACGATGTAACCCGGACTAATTTAAAGATATGAAATATGAACCAAAACAGCTTTTTAAACCTTATTGATCAGAGCATTCGCACCCACTGGGAGCTGCCTGCAATGACCGATTTCCAGGGCAAGACCTACAAATATAAAGATTTTGCCCGGGAGATCGACCGCCTGCACGACTTTTTCAAGGAGGCCGGCGTGGAGAGGGGAGACAAGATCTCCCTCTGCGGGAAGAACTCTGCCAACTGGGCGATTGCCTTCTTTGCCACCCTCTCCTACGGGGCGGTGGCCGTGAGCATCCTGCATGAGTTCGACAAGGATAGCGTGCAGTTCATCGTGGATCATTCCGATTCGAAGATCTTCTTTTCGGATGAGAGCATCTGGAAGGAGCTGGAGCACAAAAAGCTTCCCAAGGTGGAGACGGTCTTCTCGCTCGACA
>JAAZLV010000289.1 GCA_012799155.1 Bacteroidales bacterium
CCACCAGTACCACCATTCCCTTTATGAAGAACAACAACTTCGATTATCGCTGGATGGTAAGCTGGATGGGCGATTATGCCGATGAGGCAGTCTGGGTGGTCTTCATCCTGATGGTGATCCTGATTGTCACCGCCGTCTCCAACAGTGCCAACCTGACTGACGGTCTCGATGGACTAACCTCCGGATCCTCAGCCATCATCGGCGTGGCACTGGGTATCCTGGCCTATGTATCGGGTCGTGTCGATTTTGCTTCTTACCTAAACATCATGCACATCCCTGGGAGTGACGAGCTTATGGTATTTGCCTCAGCCTTTGTGGGGGCATGCATCGGTTTTCTCTGGTACAACGCCTATCCGGCACAGGTATTCATGGGTGACACCGGCAGCCTCACCCTGGGTGGCATCATTGGTGTCTTTGCCGTGCTGATTCACAAGGAGCTTCTGCTGCCGATTTTGTGTGGTGTCTTCTTCGTGGAGGCGCTCTCGGTGATTGCACAGGTCACCTACTTCAAGTATACCAAGAAGAAATATGGTGCTGGACGACGCATTTTCAAGATGACGCCGTTGCACCATCATTACCAGAAACCGGGTGATGGGAGTATTGATGCCTTCTTTCAAAGGCCCTTTGCGCCATTGGCTGAACCCAAGATTGTAAGTCGTTTCTGGCTGGTGGGAATGATCCTGGCGGTGCTGGCATTGGCCACGCTGAAGATGAGATAATGTTCGGTATCTGTAACATGTAAAAGAGGAGTGTTAGATGAGCAAGAATAGATTGGTGATTCTGGGAGGCGGCGAAAGCGGTGTAGGAACGGCCATCCTGGCGCAACAGAAAGGATTGGAGGTATTTCTCTCTGACAATGGCATGCTCAGGGCCGATCATCGTGAGACGCTTCTCAACCACCATATTCCATTCGAGGAGGGCGGACATAGTGAGGAGCGGGTGCTACAAGCCGATGAGATTGTCAAGAGCCCCGGAATCCCCGATACTACGCCATTGATGCAGAAAGTGATTGAAAAGGAGATTAGGGTGATCTCCGAGATTGAGTTCGCAGGCAGATATACCGCTGCCAAGATGATTTGCATCACCGGCAGCAACGGTAAGACTACCACTACCAGCCTGATCTGGCATATCCTCAAAAAGGCAGGACTTCATGTGGGATTGGCAGGCAACATCGGCAAGAGCTTTGCCCGCCAGGTGGCAGAAGAGAATTATGATTGCTATGTGCTGGAGTTGAGTAGCTTCCAGCTGGAGGGCGTGTATGACTTCAAAGCCGATATCGCAGTGCTGCTCAACATCACCCCTGATCACCTGGACCGTTACGACCACAACCTGCAGTACTATGTAGATGCCAAGATGCGAATCATTCGCAACCAAAAAATGGAGGATGCATTCATCTACTGGATCGACGATCCCGTAATCACTCGCGAGATAGAAAAACTACAACCGGCAGCCACCTGCTATCCTTTCGGGGAAAAGCAAACAACAGCAACAGTCGGTTATACGGCTAACAACAAAATGTATATCAACACCAAAGAGCATCAATTTGACATGGAGCTTGAATTACTCGCCCTTGAGGGGATGCACAATGTCTACAACTCACTTGCCTCGGGTATCGTTGCCAAGCTGATGGATATCTCCGATGAGCAGCTACGTAGCTCACTTGCCGATTTCCAGGGGGTGCCACATCGCCTCGAAAAGGTGGCAACCGTACGCGGTGTGCAATATATCAACGACTCAAAAGCCACCAATGTGAACTCCTGTTGGTATGCGCTTCAAAGCATGCGAACAAAAACAGTATTGATTCTGGGTGGTACCGATAAGGGAAACGACTACCGGGAGATCGAAGAGCTGGTGCGTAGCAAAGTGAGTGCCCTGATCTTCTTAGGTGCCGACAACAGTAAGCTACATGCCTTCTTCGATGGGAAAGTAGAAACAATTTGTGATACCTCATCCATGGAAGATGCTGTGAAAACTGCTTACCAACTGGCTCAAAAAGGTGATGCCGTTTTACTCTCACCCTGCTGTGCCAGCTTTGATCTCTTCAGAAATTATGAGGATCGTGGCGACCAGTTCAAGGAATGTGTCAGAAGACTATGAATGTTGTAAGATGAACGCTATAAAATATGGAGAACAGTAACAATCCATTTCTTAACCCTGATGTGGAGCTCAGTGAACAGGGTTTCTCCTGGGGAGATTTCGGAAGAAAGATATTCAAGGGAGATAAGGTAATCTGGTCGGTTTTCATCGCCCTGTGTGTGATTTCGCTGGTGGAAATCTTCAGTGCCACAAGCACCATCGTCTATCGCCAGCAGAACATCTGGGGACCTCTTTTGCGGCATGCTATGTTCCTGATTGCCGGAGTGGGGGTGATCCTGTTGGTGCATAACATTCCCTACCGTTTTTTTTCACTGCTCATTTTTGTCTTGTTGGGAGCCATCATACTCCTGATCCTCACCCCTTTTATTGGTACCAGTGTCAATGGTGCCGAACGTTGGATTTCATTCATGGGCTTTACCATTCAGCCCTCCGAGCTCGCGAAAATTTCGTTGATGGGTACCATCGCCTTCCTTCTCAGCAAACAGAATGGGAGCAATGATGCCTTGCTCTTCAAATGGATGATCGGTCTGATGCTTGTGGTGACGGGCATCATCGCTATGGACAACCTCTCAACTGCAGTGCTGCTCTTTGGCGTCTGTTATCTGTTGATGTTTATTGGCAACGTGAAATTGATACGCCTTCTCAAAATTGCAGGCGCCGGAGTGGCGCTCATTCTTCTCTTTGTGCTGCTGCTCAACGTGATTCCTGATGGTTGGACCAATTCCGGTCCGCTGAGTCGTCTCGGCACCTGGCAGAACCGCATCGAGCATTTTGGTTCGGCCAAAGAACTCTCGGAAGATGAGTATTTCACCATCACCGACGATAATTACCAGGTGGCACATGCCAAGATCGCCATCTCGAACGGGGGGCTGCTGGGCGTTTTTCCCGGTAACAGCACCGAACGAGACTTTCTCCCACAAGCCTATTCAGATTTTATTTATGCAATCATCATTGAGGAGATGGGATTGATTGGAGGGCTCTTTGTATTGATGCTCTACGTGATCATCCTGATCCGTGCCGGTATGATTGCCCGTAAAACGGAGAAGCTCTTTCCAAAGTACCTGGTACTGGGCTCCGCCATGATGCTCTCCATACAGGCATTCATCAACATGGCAGTAGCGGTCAACCTGATACCTGTAACAGGCCAGCCGCTTCCGCTGGTCAGTCGCGGTGGCACCTCTACGCTGATTACATGTGCCTACTTCGGGCTGATGTTGAGTGCCGACCGTTTCGGAATTGGTAAAAAGAAAAAAGAAGAGACACCAGAGAGTGTCCATGATCAGGATCTAGAGGAGACGGAGACAGCAGGTGACGATGAGTTGCCGCAGGAGATTCTTAACCCGTCACCGCAGCCTGAAGAGGTTCCTTTTGAAGTGTATCAAGCCCTGTAAATTCTTTCTCGGAGTGACAACATAAATTGAAATCATGAATGAGATGCAGCATATAGATCAAGCAAGTATGAATGCACCCAAAGTCATCGTCAGCGGTGGTGGCACAGGTGGACATATTTTCCCAGCCATATCCATTGCCAACGCAATCAAAAATCGTTGGCCGGATGCCGAGATCCTCTTTGTGGGAGCCCTCGGAAGGATGGAGATGGAGCGGGTTCCCGCAGCAGGTTATAAAATAAAAGGGCTACCGGTAGCAGGCTTCGACAGGAAAAACATGTTGAAAAATATTGCAGTTGCCTGGAAACTCCTTAAAAGCATGCGTCTGGCGAAGACGATTGTGAAGGAATTCAGGCCACATATAGCGGTAGGAGTGGGAGGATATGCCAGCGGTCCCTTGTTGAAAGCGGCTGCAGCGGCAGGAGTGCCGACACTTCTACAGGAGCAGAACTCATACGCCGGTGTCACCAACAAGATGCTGGCAAAGAGGGCGGATGTGATTTGTGTTGCCTATAATGGCATGGAGCGTTTCTTTCCGAAGGAGAAGATAGTACTCACCGGCAATCCCTGTCGGCAAGATCTGATGATCACGGATCAGAAGCGAAGTGAGGGGTACAATTTTTTTAGACTGGATCCGGCAAGAAAAACCATTCTGATGGTAGGTGGAAGCCTTGGTGCCCGAACCCTCAACGAAAGTATCGTGGCCGCATTTGACAAATTGGCAGAGAGTGACGACCTTCAGGTAATCTGGCAATGTGGAACCTATTACTACAAAGAGATGCAGCAATTGCAACAGGAGGGTAAAATACCGAGCAATATACATCTGTTCGATTTTCTCTCCCGTATGGATTATGCCTATGCCGTTTCTGATCTGGTGATCTCACGTGCCGGTGCAGGTTCCATCTCAGAGTTCTCTCTCCTGCAAAAGGCGGTGATTTTAGTGCCTTCCCCCAATGTGGCGGAGGATCATCAGACACATAATGCGGAGTCACTGGTGAGAAATGATGCTGCACTGATGGTTCCCGACAGGGATGCCACCGAGAGGTTGTATGATGAAGCACTTGCACTGGTACGTAACGAACAACGTCTGCAGGAGTTGAGTCGCAACATTGCAAAGCTTGCTCAATACAACTCCGCCGATAGGATCGTCGATGAGATTGAGAAAATTGTAAAGCGTCACGGATGATGAAAGAAAATATGGAGAACCCTAACAAGAGTTCATTCAACTACGATCATATCTACTTTATCGGTATTGGTGGAATTGGTATGAGCAACCTGGCCCGCTATTTCCTCTCACAGGGAAAATTGGTGGGAGGTTATGATCGTACCGAATCAACCCTCACGGAACAGCTTCGCATTGAGGGAGCCTATCTGCATTACAATGATCAGATCGATGAGATTCCTGTCACCTTCACCGACAAAGAGCGGACACTGGTGGTTTACACTCCTGCCGTACCTGTGAGTCACGGTGAGCTAACCTACTTCAGGGCTAATGGCTTCAGGATGATGAAAAGAGCCGAACTGTTGGGTGAGATTACCCGTGCCAGCGATGCGATCTGTGTAGCGGGAACACATGGAAAGACAACTGTCTCGAGCATGACTGCTCACCTGCTGCGTCAGTCACATGTCGATTGCAATGCTTTTCTGGGAGGCATCCTGAAAAACTACAACACCAATCTGTTACTTTCTGAACGGAGCAAAATTACCGTTGTCGAGGCTGATGAATATGACCGCTCTTTTCACTGGCTAAGACCTCAAATTGCCATCATCACCTCTGCAGACCCTGATCACCTGGATATCTACGGAACGGCAGAGGCATATCGCGAGAGCTTTGAACATTTCACTTCATTGATCCAGCCCGGGGGGACGCTCTTACTTAAAAAGGGGACAGCACTCACCTCCAAAACCGTTCAAGGGGTCAATGTGCAGAGTTATTCAGAATTGGAAGGCGATTACCATGCTGAAAATATTCGCATCGGTGATGGTGAGATCCGGTTTGATTATGTCTCTCCCAAACGTAGGATAAACGATATCAACCTTGGGGTGCCGGTGAAGATCAACATAGAGAACAGTGTGGCTGCCATGGCGGCTGCTGAATTATGCGGGGCGACTGCTGATGAGATGAGGAAAGCTATGTCAAGCTTCGCAGGTGCACGAAGACGGTTCGACTTCCATATCAAGAGCGACCGGATCGTATTCATCGACGATTACGCCCACCACCCCAGTGAGCTGACAGCAGCCATCGAATCGATCAAGGCACTCTACCCGAAACGGAAGTTGACAGCTCTCTTTCAACCGCATCTATACAGCCGTACACGCGACTTTGCCGATCAGTTTGCCCGGAGCCTCTCACTCGCCGACGAGGTTATCCTGCTTGACATCTATCCTGCACGGGAGGAGCCGATTGAAGGTGTCTCCTCCGGAATGCTCCTCGAAAAGATCACCCTTGCACAGAAGCAATTGTGTAGCAAAGATACGCTGCTTGATTGTCTGCGCAATCTCGAGATGGAGGTGTTTGTGACTTTTGGTGCTGGCGACATCGACCGGCAATTGCCGGCAATAGAAAAGTTGTTGCGTGAGCGCTATCTGGGAAATGATTAACGATCATTAATATGCAAGACCTTTGCGCATCTTAATGTATCTTTGCAAATACAATTCAAACCAATGAACACTTGAAAAAAACCCTGCTCATACTGGTCGTACTGGTGACAATTGGCTACCTGGTCTTCTCTGCTACCTATTTCAGGAAGGTCGCACGTGATAAACTGTGTGAAACCTTTGAGGTGGTTATTGAAGACAGTAGCAGGACGCGGTTTGTGCTTGCAGCTGACATTGAAAGAGTGGTGAAACGTTACAAGCTTTATCCGGTAGGGAAGCCGTTCGGTGAAATCAATACCCTGGCAATCCGTGACACCATCCTTACAAACAAACTGGTGGAGTCGGCCGAGGTTTATACCACCCCCGGTAATGGTATTGTTGCTTTAATTCGTCAACGACAGCCGGTACTGAGGGTAATCTCCGATAAAGAGGGTAGTTTTTACGTGGACCAGGAACGACGCATCATGCCCGTTTCATCTGCCTTTACGGTATATGTACCGTTGGTAACAGGAGCTGTTACAGAGGCATATGCCCGTGATCAGCTATACGACTTTGCCATGTTCCTGCGTCGCAACAGCGATTGGGATGCATGGATTGAACAGATCGATGTAAGAAGCAATGGTGATGTCGTGCTGATTCCCCGTGCTGGTGATTTTCATGTAGTAATGGGTAGCTTAGATGATTACACTACCAAGCTCTCCAAATTTGTCCGTTTTGTAGATGAGGGTTTGAACGTTGTGGGATGGAATCGATACAGTGAGATCAATCTGAAGTATGATAACCAGGTGGTTTGCACCAGAAAGTAGTGGGCGGAACTGTCAAATGGCTGCTATCCAGATGGTAACTAGCTGCCATTCCTACATTAAATGATGTGAAGATGCAAACAAAAGTATTAGTGAGAGCGTTCGTTGAAAAAAGATATATATATTAGTTCATCAATCATATGACTTCATCAGGATTTACTGCAGTAATCGATTTGGGTACCTCCAAAATAAAGGGTGTAATGGGGCGCAGGAACGACAGCGGCGTCATCTCAGTGATTGCCAGCGGAAGTATTGACTCCGGCAGCTCCATTCGCAGGGGAGTGATCTACAACATCGAACAGGCAGGGGCTAACGTGCACAAGTTGGTAAGGATGCTCGAGAACAGTAGCGATCGTAAAATTGGCAGGGTTTACGTTTCGTTGGCAGGTCAGTCGCTCCACACGATGGAGTTCAATGAGATGAGACCTCTGCCTGCTGGAATGGTCACCGAGGAGGTGGTATCCCAGCTGCACAGTGTTGCTGAGAAATACCAGCCTGACATGAAACGAAACTACCATGTGGCTGATGTGGAGTATTACATCGACGATAAACCGGAGAGAAGTCCTGTAGGGGTCACCGGTAGTCAGATTGAAGCCGGTTTTGAATTGATTGTGGGACGTCCCAACCTGATGAACAATATCGAGAAGAGCATATCTGCTAAAACAGAGTTGGAGATTGCCGGGTATGTGGTGGGACCTACTGCCGTTGCCGCCATTGCACTAACCGATGAAGAGAAAGAGTTGGGATGTGCTTTTCTCGATTTCGGTGCCGGAACCACCACTCTTTCGGTCTACAAGGAGGGGATCCTGCGCCGAATGGTGGTGATTCCCTTTGGTGGGCGGAACATTACCAGAGATATTTGTGCCCTCAACTTCACTGAGAACGATGCTGAACAACTTAAAATTAAGTTTGGGAAAGCCTTGGAGACGCATGAAGGACCACTCTTCACCTCACCCTTCTCATCCAAACCAGATGTCGACCTGGCAGAACTGAACAAGGTAATTGTCATGCGGCTCGATGAGCTCATTGCAAATATCCGCGAGCAGATCTCCCTTTCCGGTTATGAGGGACAGCTGGGTGCGGGTGTAATCATCACCGGTGGTGCCTCACTGCTTAAAAACCTGGACCTCTACCTCGGACAAAAACTGAAGATGGCAGTACGCAAGGCCTCTGCACGTAAATCTATGGTTAACAACGCCCCGGAGTTGACAGGTGATCCCTCCTTTACGCTGGTGCTAGGAATGCTCCTCACGGCGGTTGATGACTGTGAGCGACATGAGGTTGAAA
>JAAZLV010000290.1 GCA_012799155.1 Bacteroidales bacterium
AAGGGAGAAAGAAACTCCTGAAAGACGTCCTCGAATTCAACGTATCGAAAAGAGAGAGAAAAATGCTGTCGTGGAAGTGGATCTCCACATCGATCAGCTGATAGACACCACCGCCGGCATGAGCAATACCGATGTACTGGAATACCAGTTGCAGAAGTTCAACGAGGTGATGTCCGAACATCGTCAAAACAGAAACCAGAAAATCGTCTTTATTCACGGCAAAGGAGATGGCGTACTGAAAAAAGCCATCCTGAGTGAACTAAAGAAGAGATATCCTACCTGCTACCATCAGGATGCATCCTTTCAGGAGTATGGCTATGGAGCTACCATGGTTACAATCAAGTAAACAACAACTGCGAATATGAAGAAATCAATCCTTTTGCTCAGTGTGATGATCCTGTTGTCAGGATGTGACATCATGAACAAGATAGGGGGTGCTTATCAGCTTTCCCAAAGTGAATATCGTTACAGGTCACTCAATAACATACAACTCTCAGGCCTCAACCTGGGTGATGCATCCGGCATTTCGCTCTCCAACCTGGCCACCATTGCCACCATCCTCTCAGGTGGATCGGGGATGCAAACCATACCCTTCAGCATGACACTCAACATGGATGTCACCAACCCTAACACCACCGCCGCTTTTCTCGATGCACTTGATTATGCCATCCAGATCAACGACATGGAGTTCGTGGAGGGTAAGATGGATATACCAATCCGCATTGAACCGGGTGAAACAAAGGTGATCGGGGTGCCTATCAGCGTGGATCTGAAAAGTATTATGAATCGCTATTCACAGGAGCGGGTGGCCAGCGAGATGAGTGGCTTCCTCGGCATCACACCAAATGAAACATCGGTATCCGTGAAACTATGGCCCAAATTCTTCGTGGGTGAAACCTTGGTGAAAGTTCCGGCACCCATACCGGTTGTTTTTAACTTCGGCGGCAAATAGGGTTGATGATGGAGAAAACCCACAAGCAACTGCGACATGAAACTATCGCGCGCATCCTCGACAGTTCTTCTATCGACAGTCAGGAGGAATTGCTGCAACGACTAGCCGAGGAGGGATTTGAACTGACACAAGCAACCCTGTCACGAGATTTCAGGGAGATGAAGATTGCCAAGACCCCGGACAACGCCGGCAACTACTTCTATCGGTTACCGGGTGTTCAACTGTCACAAACAAGAATGGTTAAACAGGGACTCATGTCCCCGTTTATACGTCATGGACTGCTCGGTATCGACTTCTCCGGTCAGATGGCGGTCATCAAGGTGCCGGCTGGTTATGCGAAGGGCATCGCCTGCGACATTGATGCCAACAACATCAAAGGGGTGATGGGTACTATTGCCGGTCACGATACAGTATTAATGATCCTCAACGAGAATGCTGAAAGATCTGAGATCCTTAATGCGTTAAAACTGATTTTTGACTCATAGGCTCAGTTGTGGCACCTCATCAAACAAGATACGTGCACGACATGCGACACCCTTATCGCGGGTCTCCATCTGGAAGAGATAATCGCCAGGCGAAATCTCCTGCCTGTAAACCACTCCCTCATCTCCAAACACAATCTCCTTCAGGAAATTGACTTCAAATCGTCGGATATGATGAGAGCGGTAAAAGTCAAGTGAAAAGCAATCAGAGAACCACTGAATATAGTTAAGGCTATTCGCATGACTGTTGATGTCGATGTCGCTATACTTCACCTGAAAACGATTGGCCTCCTCGCCTGAAACATTCGGAATGCGCCCCGGCTCACCGATAGGTGTTGATTCTTTCACCACAAATTGCTGCATTCCAGGCAGTGTGTCAAGCATCACGCTGCGTCTTGATAACATGTCTATCACGGCCCACGATGAAGCAGCATGACCGATCACCTTTCCTGAACCATCGAACAACCTGAAGTTACGGGTGGTGAAAGCCGTACCAATCTTCTCAATCCAGGTGTCAATGACAAGGCTGTCGCTCTCATCCGGCATCCGATCCATATCGATTACCAGTCGTGAGAGCACCCAGGTATAATTATCACTTTGCAATTCCAGCAAGCCGAAACCATTCTCATCGGCATTGCGGCCGGCAGTGATCAGCACGAAGTTTGTGAGAGAACTGAGTGAGAGTCGGCGCCGGAAGTCTATATCTTGTGCTTCAATCTCGTAACGGTAGGTTTTCTTTGCACTCATAAATTTTTTTCTTGAGATGCAAATGTAAGCAAAATTTGCCGGAGAGCATCCAGATCAACCGGTTCAATCAGTTGCGTTGTACAGAATTGAATTAATCACTACCTTTGTAAGAAGCGACAAAATAGGGTTACACAACTGAAAAAAAATGAAATCGATCAAAGAACTCTACCGCATCGGTAACGGACCCTCCAGCAGTCACACCATGGGGCCAAGGAAAGCAGCTCAGCTCTTTGCAAATGACTTCCCCTGTGCGGCCCGTTTCACGGTGACCCTCTACGGCAGCCTTGCCGCCACCGGCAAGGGACATCTTACCGATGTTGCGATCATGCAGGTGCTGGAACCATTGGCACCAACCACCATTGTATGGCTTCCATCCACCTACCTGCCCTTTCATCCCAATGCACTGAAACTGGAAGCTTATGATGCCGGCAACAAGCTGCTCGAGACATGGACCCTATACAGTGTGGGGGGAGGAGCTCTCTCGGATGGGCAGAAAATTATCGGCCTCTCCGAAGATCAGGAGAGGGACATCTACCCCATGTCAACGCTGACGGAGGTGATGGATTGGTGTGAGCGTACCGGTAAAAGCTACTGGGAATACGTGGAAGAGTGTGAAGGAGCAGGCATCTGGGAATACCTCGACGAGGTTTGGGAGGTGATGAGGGCAGCAGTGACGCGCGGTCTCGACAACGAGGGGGTGTTGCCTGGCCCCCTTGCTCTCCATCGCAAAGCTGCAGGTTATTTCATCAAGGCAAAGGGTTACAAGGCATCACTCCAGTCCAGGGGACTGGTCTTTGCCTATGCTCTGGCGGTGTCGGAAGAGAATGCCTCAGGCGGCGAGATTGTCACCGCACCGACCTGTGGCTCCTGCGGTGTGGTACCGTCGGTCCTGTTTCATCTTGAAGAGATCCGCAAGTTCAGCCGCAACCGAATACTGCGAGCCCTCGCCACTGCAGGCCTCTTTGGCAACATCGTGAAGGAGAACGCCTCAATCTCGGGTGCCGAAGTAGGATGCCAGGGAGAGGTGGGGGTTGCCTGTGCCATGGCGGCAGCAGCTGCCAGCCAGCTTTTCGGGGGTAGTCCGGCCCAGATTGAGTATGCTGCCGAGATGGGGCTGGAGCATCATCTTGGGATGACCTGCGACCCGGTATGCGGATTGGTTCAGATCCCCTGTATTGAGCGCAACGCTTACGCTGCAGCCCGTGCACTTGACGCCAACCTCTACGCATCCTTCACTGACGGTATCCACCGTGTCTCGTTCGACCGCGTGGTGAATGTGATGAAGGAGACAGGGCATGACCTGCCGTCGCTCTACAAGGAAACCGGTGAGGGGGGACTGGCCAGAGGACACACCTTCACCCATTAACCATGGAGGATGGCTGTCGGAGATACTCTGCCGCAACCTTCTTTTTTCGCCGTTCATATACTTTTCCGGCATCACAACCGTTATATGAACGGTATTACGTAATCAA
>JAAZLV010000291.1 GCA_012799155.1 Bacteroidales bacterium
AGGATGGCAGCGCCCCCGATGTACCAGGTGAGCTGCATGTCCTTGTCGGAAGAGAAGTAGACCACGATGGTGGCAATGAAAGCCAGCATGAATAGGAGCAAGAAGATGTTTCTGTATTTTAGGTCCATGATGAATGAGGATTTATCTGATCAGTTTTTCTTTCAAAGCATCCAGTACGCCGTCGGGGGTGGGAATGATGCCACCCATGCGGCCATAATGTTCCACCGGCACTACACCGTTCACAGCCAGGCGTACATCCTCCACCATCTGACCGGCGTTGAGCTCCACGGTGAGCATACCCTTCACCTGGTCAGCATAGCGCCGCAGCTCCTTTGTGGGGAAAGGCCAGAGAGTGATGGGGCGCAGCAGACCTACCTTGAGTCCCTCGGCACGCGCCAGCTCGATTGTCTTCATGCAGATGCGGGCAGCAGAACCAAAGGCTACCAGCAGGTAGTCGGCATCGTCGCACTGCACCTCCTCGTAGCGCACCTCCTCCTCTTCGATGACGCGGTACTTGGCCTGGAATCGTTCGTTGTTCTTTTCCATCATGGCTGAATCGAGCTCCAGTGAGGTGATCACGTTGGGTGCCCGGTCGGGTGTCTTGCCCAGCGTGGCCCAGGGACACTGCTCACGTACTTCCTGGTCGGTGCGTCGTCTGCGCTGTTCCGGCAACCGCACCTTCTCCATCATCTGACCAATAACACCGTCAGTAAGGATCATGGCCGGGTTGCGGTATTTGAACGAGAGCTCGAAACCAAGCGCCACAAAGTCGGCCATCTCCTGTACCGAAGCGGGTGCCAGCGTGATGAGGCGGTAGTCACCATGCCCCCCACCCTTCACGGTCTGGAAGTAATCGGCCTGTGAGGGTTGTATCGTTCCCAGACCGGGACCGCCACGCTGCACGTTGACAATGAGACCGGGCAGCTCCGCACCGGCCATATAGGAGATGCCTTCCTGCTTGAGGCTGACACCGGGACTGGAGGAGGAGGTCATCACATACTTGCCGCAGGCGGCTCCACCGTAAACCATGTTGATGGCCGCCACCTCGCTCTCGGCCTGCAACACCACCATGCCGGTGGTCTTCCAGGGGGCTTCCTCCATCAGAGTCTCGATGACTTCCGACTGGGGAGTGATGGGGTAACCAAAATAACCGTCAACACCGAAGCGGATTGCCGCATGGGCTATGGCTTCGTTGCCTTTCATCAATTGAACTTCTTCTGACATAATTGTCTCTTTTTAAAGGTTAACAAGAGGGCTCACAGGCTCTTCCACTTTTTTCCTGTATACCGTGAGGCAGCCGTCGGGACATACATATCCGCAGTTGGCGCAACCGATACACTCATCGGGATGCTTCATATAGACAAAATGATATCCCCGGTTGTTTACCTCACGCGGTTGTAATTCCAGTACACCGGTGGGACAGGCAACCACACAGAGGTTGCATCCCTTGCACCGTTCCGTGTTTACCTCTACATAACCCTTTACTTTCGCCATTATCGGAGTGGTTTTTAATAAAAATTAATGAATACAAATATAGTGTTTGTTTCGCAAGATTTCAACTATATGGGGCACAAATTTTCTGACATTAGGTAAGTAAATGGTTCCTTTTTGTCAATTCGGCAATGCTCCCGCTCAGCAGTCGGTAGATTTCCCGTACATGGGGATCAACAATCTGATCAAGATGTTGCTGCATCACCTTTTCGTCACCACGCAGTGCGGGACCGGTCTGTGCCGCTACCGGTGCCATCTCTCTCACCTTGGCCGCGGTCTCGGCGATCAGTGGCAGCAGCACATCGAAAGGTAACTCCTCCTCATTGAGGATCTCCGCAGAGAGGGCGTAAAGGTGATTGACGAAGTTACAGGCGAAGACGGCAGCCAGGTGCAGCTTCTTCCGCTTATCCCCCGGCAGGCGATAGACGTTGCGGGAAAGGGCCTGGGCCAGCTGCTCCAGCATCGCAGCATTCGCCGGGGTACTCCCCTCGATGAAAAGGGGTATTTCCTGAAAAGAGAGCTCCCTATTCCTGCTGAATGTCTGTAACGGATATAGTACGCCGTAGTCTGTTTTGCGTGCGGCGAACAGCTCCATGGGAAGACTGCCGGCAGTATGCACCCAGATGCCGCCGGTCTCCGGCATGGCTGCTATTACTTGGGGTAACGCGTCATCTTTCACGCAGAACAGATAGAGATCGGCATCCGTGAAGATTTCCCCCAACTCGGTAAGTGAGGCAGCGCCCACCCTTTCAGCGAGTTTCCTTGCATGTTCAGCCGTGCGGCTCCATACCTGCAAGATGGTGTGTCCCTTCTCAGCCAAAGCCAGGGTGATATGTGTAGCGACGTTGCCGGCGCCGATCATGGTTATTTTCATGCTACCTGCATTTGCTGTTGTGTCATTGTTGTTCTGCTGCTGCAAACACCTTTATCCCTGCTTTCTCGATACCCGGCAGTGGATCATCTGCCATCAGATGACGTATTCTTACCTGAAAGGGTCTGATCGGTTCGTCCACCTTCAGGCGTATGTAGGGTACCGAGAGTTGGTGTAGCCCCCCGGCACTGCTTCCCAGAAATTGTCCCTTTTCATCTGCCAACAAAATCTGGAGTGTGTCAGCCCGGAAGAGGGTGTCGCTGATATTCTGTTCTACCAGCATCCAGAGATCACGGTAGGGATAACGATTGTTGGAGGTGATCTCCAGGGAGATCGCCAGTGAGGGCCCTTCCAGTTGAAACAGGCTATCTGTTGTGAACAGCAGCAGGGAGTCGCGATGCCACTCCCCGCGTTCTATTTGTCGGTATTGATAATATGCCTTATCGCCGTTGCAGGAGAGTGTCG
>JAAZLV010000292.1 GCA_012799155.1 Bacteroidales bacterium
AAGATGGCGATGAACATGGGGATGCGGGCATTCTGCATTCCGATGAACCATCCTTTAAAGGCATACATCCCCAACACTGCAGGTGCGCCCCATACCACAATACGAAAATAACTTTCCACATGATGTACCGTTTCCGGTCCCGACTTTATTAGGCTAAAAGCAAACCTACCCAGTGGATATTGCAACAGCACGATCATGCCGCCGATGCCCAGACCGATCAGCAATGTGCGGATCAGCACGTGCATCACCTCTGCCAGATCGCGTGCACCGTACGCCTGGGAGGCGAAACCGCTGGAGCTCATCCGCAGGAAGCCAAAGTTCCAGTAGATCATATTGAAGACATTGGCTCCCAGCGCGATTGCACCAATGTAAACAGCCGACCCGAGCCGGCCGGCCACCGCAATGTCAATCATCCCCAGCAGGGGTACGGTGATATTGGTGATGATGTTGGGTAGTGCCAGTCTGAATATTTTCCTGTCCATGGATGTAAAAATAAATAACCGTCAATATGATAAGAATAGTCATAAAAGAGAATTAACATTCTATTGATGTGAAAAGTTCCATTTTTTGGGAGGAGAAAGAGAAATTTGCTCATTTTTTTGTAACTTTGTTTCTTCCTTAACTACAAATAATCACGCCTCAGTGACGGCTTCTTTAACCAGACCCTCACTGGGGAGTAACTATGACATAAAATTGGTCACTAGAAATACAACAATTAGGAATTACCATATGGATAAAATTCAGGAACTCACCTCAAAACTATATACCGAAGGGGTGGATAAAGGCAGGAAAGAAGCAGAGCGAATCGTTGCTGAAGCCAAAGCCAGTGAAAAGACAATATTGGAAGAGGCTGAGGAAAAAGCAAACCAGCTGATCGCAGCTGCCCGGAAAGAACAGGCTGAGCTGAAAAAGCATACCGAAGCGGAATTGAAACTCTATGCATCCCAGTCGGCTGAAGCACTCAAGACAGAGATCACCAACCTGCTGACCGACAAGCTTGCCACCATGAATGTAAAGGCAGCAATGGAGGATAAGCTGTTCATGCAAAAACTGATCGGCGAGATGGTAACTAACTGGTCAGAAAACGAAACCCTGACGGTGGGTGTTGAGCACCCCGAAGAGCTGGAGTCCTATATCGCCTCCAATCTGAAACAAATTCTTGAGAAAGGATTGAAGATTGAATCTGTGAACGGCATCAAGACCGGATTCACACTCTCTCCCGCTGACGGATCGTACAAGATGCGATTTGGAGAAGAGGAGTTCATCGATTACTTCAAGGAGTTTCTGCGTCCCCAGATACGGCAACTGCTCTTTTAAAAAGAAGGCTTTTCATCTCCTCCACCTTTTTCGTTTACTTCTATGCTATTTAAAAATCAGTATTACTATTTCATCTCCGGGCTGCCCGACTTCTCGTTCGATAGCACCAAGCTACCATTCACCGTCGAGACCTTCAGGGAGATGCTTGATGAGGCCCTCAAACCGGAAGACAGCAAGCTAATAAGCAGATATTTCCTTCGATACGACAACCTCAATCTCTTCCAGATAGTGAACAGAAAGGAGAGTGACTGGCACCATGAAGGCAACTTCACACGGGAGGAGATGGAAGAGATCATAGGGAAGGTGAAAGAGGGAGATCCAATTGATCATAAACTGGCACCACCCTACTATGAAAAATTCCTCAGGGCATGGCTCAATGAGGAAGTTGCCGAGGTGCGCACGCTGGAGGACCTGATTGCATCATTCCAGATGGACTACGGGCTGGAAGCACGTAACAGTCTAATTGCCGACTGGTTCGAGCTGAACCTCAACATTGGCAACATCCTCTCGGCCATCTATGCCCGCAAGTATGAGATCGACATCCATAAGGTCGTCGTGGGCAACAATCCGCTGGCAATCATCATCAGGGAGAATGCCAACGCCCGTGATTTCGGTATCGGTCAGGAGTTGGACTACTTCGACACCGTCCTGCGGCTTTCTGAGGAGAACGATCTCTTCGAGCGGGAACGCAAACTAGACAAGTTCCGCTGGGACTGGCTTGAAGAACATACGGCACTCGATTATTTCAACATAGAGTATCTTTTTGCCTACCTCTGCAAGCTGGAGATACTGGAACGATGGGTGAAGTTGAATGCCGAAGAGGGCGAAAAAGTGTTCCGAAAGCTGATAGACAGCCTGAAAGGCGGGGTAGAGATGCCGGATGACATCTGACAAAGAAAAAAACAACAACCATATATGTTAACAAAAGGAACAGTAAAAGGAATCATTGCCAACCTGGTCATCGTTGAAGTGGACGGACCGGTAGCCCAGAACGAGATCGCCTACATTGATCTCGACGGCACCCGCCTCATGTCGGAGGTGATCAAGGTGGTGGGAAAGAATGTCTATGTGCAAGTGTTCGAGAGCACCCGCGGACTGCGGGTGAACAGCCAGGTGGAGTTTCAGGGACACATGCTGGAGGTGGTGCTCGGACCGGGGTTGCTGGAACGCAACCTCGACGGCCTGGAGAACGACCTCGACAAGATGGAGGGCGTCTTCCTGAAACGTGGTGAGTATACCTTCCCGCTCGACGAGGAGAAAGAGTGGTCGTTCAAACCGCTGGCAGCACCCGGCGACAAGGTGACCGGCGGATCCTGGCTGGGTGAAGTGGATGAAAACTTCCAACCGCACAAGATTATGGTTCCTTTCGTGATGAAAGAGGAATACACCCTCAAGAGCATCGTGGAGGAGGGCACCTATAACATCCATAAAACCATTGCGGTGGTGACCGACCAGGCAGGCCGGGAACATGACATCACCATGGTGCAGCGCTGGCCGGTAAAGATCCCCCTCACTGCCTACAAGGAGAAACCACGCCCCTATAAGCTACTGGAGACCGGCGTCCGTTCCATCGACACGCTCAACCCGATCGTGGAGGGGGGTACCGGCTTCATTCCAGGAGCTTTCGGCACCGGTAAGACGGTGTTGCAGCATGCCATCTCGAAACAGGCAGAAGCCGATATCGTGATCATCGCCGCCTGTGGAGAGCGCGCCAACGAGGTGGTGGAGATCTTCACCGAGTTCCCCGAATTGATCGACCCACACACCGGACGCAAGCTGATGGAACGTACCATCATCGTGGCCAACACCTCCAACATGCCGGTGGCGGCACGCGAGGCTTCGGTCTATACGGCAATGACAATCGGTGAATATTATCGCTCCATGGGGCTCAAAGTGTTGCTGATGGCTGACTCCACTTCACGCTGGGCACAGGCGCTGCGCGAGATGAGCAACCGTCTGGAGGAGCTGCCCGGACCTGACGCCTTCCCGATGGACCTCTCGGCAGTCATCTCCAACTTCTACGGTCGCGCGGGACATGTCACCCTCAACAATGGCCAGGAGGGATCCATCACCTTTATTGGCACCGTCTCACCGGCAGGGGGTAACCTGAAGGAACCAGTAACGGAGAACACCAAGAAGGTAGCCCGCTGCTTCTATGCCCTGGAGCAGGATCGTGCCGACAAGAAACGCTATCCGGCCATCAATCCGATTGAATCATACTCCAAGTATATCGAATACCCGGAATTTGAAGAATTCATTTCAGAGCATATCTCTACCGACTGGACAGAGAAGGTGAACGAAGCCAAAACAAGGCTGCTCAGAGGCAAGGAGATAGCCGAGCAAATCAACATCCTGGGCGATGATGGTGTGCCGGTGGAGTACCATACCACCTTCTGGAAAGCGGAATTGATAGACTTCATCGTGCTCCAGCAGGATGCCTTCGATGAGATCGATGCGGTAACTCCCATCGAGCGCCAAAAGCATATACTGGACTTGGTGACGGAGATCTGCCGTACCGAGTTACAGTTCGATCACTTCAACCAGGTGGCCGACTTCTTCAAGGAACTGATCAACATCGGTAAACAGATGAACTATGCTGAGTTCCAGTCGGAGTCGTTCAACGATTATCACAGGCAGATGAAAGAGATGGTATCAGAAAAAAGCAATGGATAAGACGGTGAGGCAACCGGGAGAACAGCGAATCAGCTAATTATCAAATCAGCAATCCAATTTAAAATGGCAAAAGCATTTCAGAAAATATTCACCCAAATCACCCAGATCACCAAGGCAACTTGCTCGGTGAAGGCAACCAACGTAGGGTATGATGAGTTGGCTACTGTAAATGGCAAACTGGCACAGGTGGTGAAGATCATCGGTGATGAGGTGACCCTCCAGATTTTTGAGGGTACAGAAGGAATTCCCACCAACGCGGAGGTGATCTTCATGGGCAAGGCCCCCTCACTGAAAGTGGGTGAACAACTCTCCGGACGCTTCTTCAACGCCTACGGTGATCCCATCGACGGCGGTCCCGTACCGGAAGGCGAGGAACGACCCATTGGCGGTCCCTCAGTGAATCCTGTAAGAAGAAAACAGCCCTCCGAGCTAATCGCTACCGGCATCGCCGGCATCGACCTCAACAACACGCTGGTGTCGGGACAGAAGATTCCCTTCTTTGCCGACCCGGACCAACCTTTTAACCAGGTGATGGCTACTGTGGCACTGCGTGCCAAGGCGGACAAGATCATCCTGGGGGGAATGGGGATGACAAACGACGACTATCTCTTCTTCAAGAACGTTTTCAGCAACGCAGGAGCCCTGGATCGCATCATCTCCTTTATGAACACCACTGAAGACCCGGCGGTGGAGCGGCTCCTGGTGCCCGATATGGCGCTGACGGCAGCTGAATACTTCGCCGTGGAG
>JAAZLV010000293.1 GCA_012799155.1 Bacteroidales bacterium
GGTGGTTCACCTGTCTCTGTGGGCAGGAACTTATCTACCTCCGGCAGCTCCAGTGGCAGCTGCTCCTCCGGCAGTGTGTAAGGCATCCCCTCCTTGTAGTAGATGGGGAACGGCTCACCCCAATAGCGTTGGCGGGAGAAGATGGCATCACGCAGTCGGTAGTTAACCTTGCGGTATCCAAGGCCCCGCTGTTCCACTGCATCAATAGCCGCTGGGATTGCCTCCTTCACGGTCAGCCCGTTGAGGAAGTCGGAGTTGATCATCACTCCCTCCTTCGCATCGAAACTCTCTTCAGAAACATCACACCCCTCAATGAGCGGCACGATGGGCAGGTTGAAATGTTTGGCAAAGGTGTAGTCACGGCTATCGTGTGCCGGAACTGCCATGATGGCACCGGTCCCATAGCCGGCCAGCACATAGTCTGATATCCATATGGGCAGCGGTTCACCCGTGAAGGGGTGGGCAGCGTAGGCACCGGAGAAGACACCACTCACCGACCGATCGGCAATCCGTTCCCGCTCGGTCTTCTTTCCTGTTTTCTCAATATATTGCTTAACGGCATCACGCTGCTCAGGGGTGGTGAGTTGTTCCACCAGCTCGCTCTCGGGCGCCAGCACCATGAAGGTGACGCCAAAGATGGTGTCGGCACGGGTGGTGAAGATGTCGAAGGTGACACCGTTTGTGGTGCTGAAATGCATCACGGCACCCTCGCTGCGGCCAATCCAGTTGCGTTGTGTCTCCTTGAGGGAGTCGCTCCAGGCCACTTGTTCAAGTCCCTCCAGCAGGCGGGGTGCGTAAGCAGATACCCGCAGGCACCACTGCCGCATCTTCTTCTGTTCTACAGGATAACCCCCGCGAATTGAGAGACCTTCACTCACCTCATCATTGGCCAGCACCGTGCCCAGCTGTGAGCACCAGTTGACCATGGTGTCGCCCAGGTAGGCGATGCGGTAGTTCATCAATATCTGCTGCTGTTCCTTTTCACTCATGGCGTTCCACTCTGCCGCGGTGAAGTTCATCGGTTCACTGCAGGCCAGGTCAAGCCCTTCGGTACCCTGTTGGGAAAAAACCTGCTCCAGCTCGGCAATGGGTCGTGCCTGGTTGGCTTGATTGCAATAGTAGGAGTGGAACATGCGTATGAAAGCCCACTGGGTCCACTTGTAGTAGTCGGGATCGCAGGTACGCACCTCCCGGTCCCAGTCGTATGAAAAGCCAATCTTGTCCAGCTGTTCACGGTAACGGGCAATGTTTTGCTCGGTAGTGACTGCGGGATGCTGCCCGGTCTGGATGGCATACTGTTCGGCAGGAAGGCCATAAGCATCGTATCCCATGGGGTGCAACACGTTGAAGCCTTGCAAACGTTTGAATCGGGAAAAGATATCGGATGCGATGTAGCCCAGCGGATGCCCCACATGCAGTCCGGCTCCCGACGGATAAGGGAACATGTCGAGCACATAGAACTTGGGTTTTGTGCCATCTTCCGTCACCTTGTAGGTCTTATGGTCAGCCCAATATTGCTGCCACCGTTTTTCTATATCTCCGAAATTGTAGTCCATTCCTAGCCATTTTAAAAAACGGTGCAAAGATAGCAAATAAGTTCTGAAGTAGAGCCATTCAGCCGAAGGCTTTTGGATCTCGAAGAAGGTTCATGGATTTGGTATGCAGCCAACAATTTTAATCAGCATACATCTTTTCTATGAGATCGTGATAGTGCTCCAGGATCACCTTGCGACGCAGTTTCAGGGTGTTGGTCAGCTCACCCTGTTCCATGCTGAATGGCTGAGGCAGGAGTGTGATCCGTTTGATCTTCTCGTAGGACGTGAACTGCGACTGAAGCAACTCTATCTGGCCGAAGACAAAATCGATGATCTCCTCATTTTGTACCAACTCCTCAACTGAACCATAGGGGATTTGCCGATCACCGGCGTAGGTTTTAAGTGCCTCAAAGTTGGGAACAACAAGGGCGCTTACGAACTTGCGCTCATCACCAATCACCGCCACCTGATCGATATACTTGTCTTCGCTGACCCTTGTTTCTATCATCTGGGGAGCAATGTACTTACCGTTTGAAGTCTTGTAGAGATCCTTGATCCGCTCAGTGAGGACGATCTCGTTATTTTCCGTCAAATGACCTGCATCGCCAGTTCTGAAGAAACCATCTTCAGTGAATACTTCAGCGGTGGCTTCAGGTTTGTTGTAATATCCCTTCATCACCGTCGCTCCCTTCACAAGGATCTCGCTGTTCTCACCGATTTTCACCTCGATATCAGGCATCACCTTCCCAACTGTGCCAATCCGGAAGCCCTTTGCAGGGAAGCAGCTCACTGTAGCGGTAGTCTCGGAGAGGCCATAGCCATAGATCAGGTGCACATCGATCGACTGCATGAAACGATTGATGTTATCCGAGAGGGGTGCTCCCGCCACCGGGAAGAAATTACCGCGGTCAATACCCACCACACGTTTGATCAGGTAAAAAATGGTATGCTGATAAAAGAAAAACTTCAGTCGGTTGGCCAACGGGGGACGCTTACCCTCATTGCGATACTCCAGATTGTGACGGCGCCCCGTTGCAACTGCATCCTGGAAGAGCCACTTGAGCACTCCCGATGCGTTGTTGATGGTCTCCTGTACTCCGTCATACACCTTCTCCCAGAAACGGGGAACATTGCTCATCAAGGTAGGGCGTACCACTTTCAGATTCTTGCGTATCTCATTCGGATCGCGGTTGATGGCCACAGTGGTTCCCATGTGCAGACAATAGTAGGTCCATGCCTTCTCAAAGATGTGTGTCAGCGGCAGAAAGCACATGGATAGATCCTTATCAGACATGCCGGTGATGCGCTGGTCGTGTAGCACCATCGCCTTCATGTAGTTGGAATGGGTGAGCATCACCCCCTTGGGTTCACCCGTTGTGCCTGAGGTGTAGATGATGGTTGCCATGTCATTGTCTCTAAGCTGTTTGAGACGAGCATTGACCAGCGCAATAGTCTCAGAGTTGTCACCCGTGGCGATGAAATCATCAAAATAGACCGATGTGGTATCTTCTGCTTTCTTTACCACCTGTCGGTCAAAGATAACCAACTGCTCCAGGGGGTTGTTCTCCTGCTGTACCTTCCAGGCATTGTTGTATTGGAACTGCTCGCCAACGAAGAGGATGCGGATTGCTGCATCCCGTACGATATAACTCACTTGTGCTGGTGAAGCGGTGGCATACATGGGCACCATCACCGCCCTGTTGGCGTAAGCAGCAAAATCGGTAATCAGGTACTTCTCCATGTTCTGGGAATAGACACCCAGGTTATCACCAGGATTGACGCCCATCTCAGCCATCGCCTGAGCCGCTTTGGTAATTGTGGCAGCGAATGTTCTCCAAGACATGTCTACCCACTTCCCATCGGGATCCTGATATTTTAACGCAGTTTTTGACCTGTATTTTAGGGATTGCCGGTGAACGACTTCTCCCAGATGATGATATGTCATATCCTCTTGTGTTGGTGTTCTCAAATATAGGTTTTTTCTGCAACATGACCGTTAAATTCTTACTTTTTTTGAAGAAAAGCAACATAGATTCCACTTTTATTTCAAATCTATTTTCTTAACAATCTAAAAACAGGGATCTTAATTAACGACACTTAACTTGATTTGAGACGACGAAATAAAACAATGCATATATCTTTGTGATCAAATGAATGTTCGCTATTCCATACTCATCGGTCTTATTGCGCAGCTGATGCCTTTACAAAGTATCGGCCAGGACTATTATGCTGCCAACAACAACCCTGAGAATAACGGCCCCGTCTCTACTATCTTCCTGATGCCGAACGTCTACCCGGCAGTAATCATAGAAGGAGATACCGTGGCCTGCATGTGGCTGACTGATTTTGTAAAATATTCGCCCATACGCTTCCGCAGCAACAAAGATAAGTTAGCCTACACCAAGCTGGTACGTGATGTAAAGAAAACTCTCCCTTATGCCAAGCAAATTGCCGGCATCATTACCGAGACCTATGAATATATGGAGACACTCCCCGATGACAAGTCCCGGCAGCAACACCTCAACAAAATGGAGAAATATCTGATGGATCAATACACGCCTAAGATGAAGAAGCTGACCCGCTCACAGGGACAGCTACTGATGAAGCTTGTAGACCGTGAGACCAACTCCTCCTCCTACCACATCATCGATGCCTTCATGGGTAGCTTCAAAGCCTGGACCTACAACGTCTTTGCCGGCCTGTTCGGCAATAGCCTTAAAACCCGTTACAACCCTTATGGCGACGACCGTGTGACCGAGCGGGTCTGCGTCATGGTGGAGCAGGGAAACATTTAAACTGTATTGAACACCTCTCCTTTTCCAACAGACTACTCCCTCATCTCTGATTTTCTGAAAATCAGCCCTCATGAAAGCTAATGCAGAATAAAATTCCTATCTTTGCAGTGAATAAAGATTAGGTTATGCGTTTCAATTTTCTGACTGATTTCCAACCCGAGCTCTTTCAATCACTAAAGAACTACAACAGGGAGAAATTTATGGCCGATCTGATGTCCGGCCTGATTGTAGGTGTGGTGGCATTGCCTCTGGCAATCGCATTTGGCATTGCCTCAGGAGTGACTCCTGAGAAAGGAATTTATACGGCAATCATCGCCGGATTCATCATCTCCTTCCTGGGTGGCAGCACAGTACAGATTGGAGGTCCCACCGGTGCATTCATCGTAATCGTCTATGGCATCGTGGAGCAGTACGGCGTTCAGGGCCTGGCCATCGCCACCCTGCTTGCGGGGGTGATGCTCCTGCTGATGGGCTCCCTGAAGCTGGGCAGCGTGATCAAATTTATCCCCTACCCCATTGTGGTGGGTTTCACCAGCGGTATTGCCCTCACCATCTTCTCTACCCAGATAAAGGATCTCTTCGGACTAACCACGCCGAAGCTACCATCAGGCTTTCTGGAGAAATGGGTGATATACTTTCAGCATTTCGATACGATCCAGGTGTGGACATTACTTATCGGCGTGTTAAGCGTAGTGATCATCATGCTCACCCCAAAGATATCAAAGAAAGTACCCGGCTCGCTGATCGCCATCATCGTGATGACGCTGGCAGGCTGGCTAATGAAGAAATATGCCGGCATCGGCATCGAGACCATCGGCGACCGGTTCGTGATAAACAACCAACTGCCAGCCGTGGAGCAGATTCCACTCAACCTGGAAACCGTTCGCATGTTGTTTCCCGCCGCCTTCACCATCGCCATGCTGGGAGCCATCGAATCGCTTCTCTCGGCCACTGTGGCCGACGGGGTGACAGGAAAGAAGCATAACTCCAACATGGAGCTGGTAGCCCAGGGAGCAGCCAACATCATCGCTCCCTTTTTCGGGGGAATCCCCGCCACAGGTGCCATTGCACGCACCATGACCAACATCAACAACGGGGGGCGCACACCGGTGGCGGGTATCATCCATGCCGTTGTTTTGTTGCTGATAGTGCTCTTTCTGGGAGACCTGACCAAACATATCCCGATGGCCTGCCTGGCAGGTGTGCTGGTGGTGGTGGCCTACAACATGAGTGAGTGGCGCATCTTCCGTTCGCTGATGAAACAGTCGCGCTCGACCATGTCCATCCTGCTGACTACCTTCCTGCTTACAGTCATCTTCGATCTTACCATCGCCATTGTAGTAGGATTGCTACTGGCGGTCTTCGCCTTCTTGAAACGTACAAATGAAAGTACGCAGATAAGCCACACCACAGGTAAGATTGACATTACCAAAGAAATGGAGTCATATGCTACCGACCGTGAGGAAGAGGTGCTATATCTGCCACAAGATACAGAAGTGTATGAAATTGATGGCCCCTTCTTCTTTGGCGTGGCAAACAAGTTCGATGAACTGATGCGTGAGATTGGCAGCCATCACCGTATCCGAATTATCCGCATGCGCAAGGTGCCTTTTATTGATGCTACCGGCCTGAACAACCTAGAGACCCTTTGTCGCAACTCACGCAAGGAAAAGATACATGTCATCCTCTCGGGTGTCAGTGACACCTTGCGGGCAAACCTGGAGGAGTCACGCATACCAGAGATTGTGGGAGAGGAAAACATATGTGCCAACATCCACCTGGCGGTATCCAGGGCAGAGGTGATTGCCGACACACTTAAAGTAAAAGAAAAACATCACGCAAAGAGATGAATGAAGAGAGAAGAGCAGAACTAACCGACTGGCTGCCCACTACCAGAAAAGAGATGATGCTCCGAGGGTGGGAAGAAGCCGATGTGATCCTCTTCTCGGGAGATGCTTATGTGGATCACCCCTCTTTCGGTACTGCCGTGATTGGACGTTTACTGGAGAGTGAAGGATTACGGGTGGCAATTGTACCACAACCCAACTGGCGGGACGACCTACGCGACTTCACAAAGCTGGGTAGACCCCGCCTCTTCTTTGCCGTGACCGCCGGTGTGATGGACTCGATGATTAACCACTACACTGCAAACAAACGGCTTCGTTCTAACGATGCCTACACGCCCGACGGACGCTCCGATATGCGTCCCGACCGGGCAGTAACTGTCTACACCCGCATCTTGAAAAAACTCTTCCCCGAGGTTCCCGTAGTGCTGGGCGGTGTTGAAGCCTCTCTCAGAAGGGTGACGCACTACGATTACTGGGATGATTCACTGCACAAACCGATTCTGGCAGAAACGGGTGCCGAGATGCTGATCTACGGTATGGGTGAACAGCCGTTACGCCAATTGATTGCTGAACTGAGAAGTGGAAAGAGTATGGATAAGATCAGGGAGATACCGCAGACAGCTTTCCTCTGTTCCAGAACAAATATACCGCAAAACCCCTTCGAGGAGGAGGTAACCCTCTTCTCCCACGAAGAATGCATGCAGGAGAAGATCAACCAGGCTCGCAACTTCCGGGTAGTAGAGGAACAATCGAATCGTCTCCATGCGGCCCGTATCCTTCAAGAAGTGGGGGGAGAGATACTCGTGGTAAATCCACCCTTCCCGCCGATGAGCGAAGTGGAGATCGACGCCTCCTATGACCTTCCCTATACTCGCCTGCCTCATCCCAAGTATCGCGAAAAACAGATCCCAGCCTACGAAATGATCAAGTTCTCTGTCAACCTTCATCGCGGCTGTTTCGGTGGTTGCTCTTTCTGTACCATCTCTGCCCATCAGGGCAAGTTTATCGCATCCAGATCAAAGAAATCAATCATGGAAGAGGTGAGGAAGATTACTATGATGCCCGATTTCAAAGGATACATCAGTGACCTGGGAGGACCCTCGGCCAATATGTACCGGATGCAGGGGAAAGATCTCTCCATTTGCGAGAAATGCAAACGACCCTCCTGCATCTTTCCAAAGGTTTGCTTCAACCTCAACACCAATCATGCTCCTCTGCTCGATATCTACCGGTCGGTCGACGCCATTCCCGGTATAAAGAAGTCGTTTATCGGCAGTGGAATCCGTTACGACATGTTGTTACAAGAAGGAGATGACACAACAGATCGCAACTCCGCACAAAGCTATTTGCGGGAGGTGATTACGCACCATGTGTCGGGGAGACTGAAAGTGGCACCCGAACACACTTCTGATGCAACATTGTCTCTTATGCGGAAGCCGTCCTTCCAACTCTTCTACCGGTTCAACGCAATCTTTGAAGAACTGAACCGCAAAGAGGGACTCAACCAACAGCTGATTCCCTACTTTATATCGTCCCATCCGGGATGCAGTGAAGAGGAGATGGCCGAACTGGCATCAATCACTAAAAAGCTACATTTCAAATTGGAACAGGTTCAGGATTTCACCCCATCACCCATGACCCTTGCCACCGAGATCTACTATACCGGTTACCACCCCTACACTCTCAAACCGGTCTACACTGCCAGAACAAAGGAAGAGAAAAATGGACAACGACAGTTCTTCTTTTGGCATGACCAACGTAATAAGCAACAGATCATCCGTGCCCTGAAAAAGATGAATCGTCAGGACCTGATACGAAAACTCTACCCGAACGGTTAATCAGCTCCTCTCCGGTTTGCATGCTTGCAGTCGCGTTACAACCTGTTAACCTATGTTAATTGATTCTTTTTTTCGTCTTCAAGTGCAACGTTTTTACCTCTTCATGCATCTATCAGATAGTATTCATAAAGAGAAAACACATGAAGAAAGCGCTAATGACATTTATTCTAGTGTCAGCCGGAATAATTCTGGGCTTGGTCTCATGTGACGACAATTCTCATTCACTTGGAAGCTTCGGAATCGATATTGCAACCGTGATACCCGAAGGAGAGAATGCCTATTCATTGTTGTTGGACAATGGCAAAAGACTATGGCCTGCAGCCAGTTCATTTCGATACAATCCGACCTACAACCAAAGAGTATTTCTGAACTATACCGTCCTCTCAGAAGCTCAAAACGCTTACGACCATTACATCAAGGTGAACGACATATGGAACATTCTTACCAAAGATGTAATTGAACTGAACGCTGAGAATGCCGATAGTATCGGGAACGACCCGGTGAGGTCAAATGCCGTTTGGGTAGGAGGTGATTACCTCAACGTCTCTTTCATGTTCAACTACGGCGGAGTGAGACCTCATGCCATCAACCTGGTAAGAAACAGTCTCTCGTCATTATCATCTGATGACACAATTGATCTGGAATTCCGCCACAACGCTTATCAGAGCGACCGCACAAAACTTTTCGAAGGTTTTGTCTGCTACGACTTGAAGCCATTAAGAAGCAGTAATGCAGATTCGGTAAAATTGTCGGTGAAAGTTAAAGAGTGGGATAAAGATGTTACTTATGATCTGGTATACAGGTATGACGAGATTTCGCTCAATGCACGCACCGAAATGCCAATACCTGTAATCTCATCAGATGAATACTATTAAAAATATTAAACCACAAAAACAATAGTTCTATTTCTTATATGACTTTTTGATTTTCCAAAAACCGGCCGGACACTGTGAAGCGTTCGGTCGGTTGCATTTACCTATAACTACAATCATACCTGGAAACTGATTCATCTTCAAACAATATATGCTGTAAAACATGTGAAAATAATTTCTCAGGGTAGGTTTTGTGGTTACTTTTGCATTATTAGCACAGTACAGCACAGTACTCCTTACATAGGCGCCATGAGTTTACACTTCACCAATAGAAATTCAAAAGTTCAGCAGTTGGTTGATTACATCCAGAAATTGATTGCTTCAAGCGAATTGAAGTATGGCGACAAGCTGCCCTCCATCAACCAATTGAGCAAGGAGTTTCACATTTCACGCGACACTGTTTTCAAGGCGTTTTCTGATTTAAAAAACAGGGGGATTATTGAATCGGTACATGGTAAGAACTATTATGTATCCTCTGTCAACAAAAATATCCTGTTGCTCCTGGATGAATATACTCCATTCAAGGAGGTGCTTTACAACACCCTTCGTCACAATCTTCCAGGCAACTACCACATCGATCTTTGGTTTCACCAATACAACAAACAGCTCTTCAATCAGATCATCGACCATGCAGCCGGCATGTACAACCATTACATTGTCATGAACTACCACAATGAAATGATCGCCGATTCAATGAAGAAACTGGACAAGAAGAGACTACTCCTGCTTGACTTTGGAAAATTTGACAAAGATGATTTTTCCTATCTCTGTCAGGATTTCGACGAAGCACTTTACCAAGCACTGGAAAGTATCAAGGAGCGCCTTCGAAACTTTAGAAAATTATATTTTGTATTTAACAGGAGCCAAAAACATCCTACCAGCAGCAAAGAATACTTCAGTCAATTTTGTATCGACAATAATTTCGACTTTGAAATACTGGATGAGGTGAATGAAGAGAGCACCATCAGCAGTGGATCCTTCTACCTCGTGATCAAACAGGAGGACATCGTCAAAATTATTCATAAAGGAAGGAAGGAGAAATTGCTTTTGAAACAGGACTACGGATTGCTTGCATATAACGAAAATCCATTTTTTGAAGTAATTGATGGCGGCATCTCCAGCATCAGCATTGATTTTCGTCGGATGGGAGAGTTGGCCGCTGCATTTGTGCTTTCAGGTGAACCAATTCAAGCCTATTTGCCAACAACCATTACAGAACGAAATTCATATTAATAGAAACAATTAAATATTTCCAATATGAGCAATTACCCCAAAATCGGTATCCGTCCCGTAATTGATGGACGACAGGGAGGCGTAAGAGAAAGTCTCGAAGAGAAAACAATGAACCTGGCCAAAATTGTATCAGAACTGA
>JAAZLV010000294.1 GCA_012799155.1 Bacteroidales bacterium
CCAAAGATACAAAATCTCAACCATAAGAGCATAATATGCCCATAATGGGATGAATGTTTGAAAAATAAAAAGATTTCACTTGTGAAATTCTCTCACAATTCTTATATTTGCCTGAATTTTTGTTTTCATGCGATTATTTCATTTGTTCACTTAATGGTGTTTGGAACTCGCAAGCATGATGTTCTGTAGTGGAATAATTTAGAGGCACGTTTCATATGACAGATGATAATAAGAAGCTGCTGGTCGATCTGGAAGTACGTATCAAACAGGTGATGTTCTTGTGTGATTCGCTGAAAGAGGAAAACGCTTTGCTGAAAACAGAGCTTAAAACCAGGCAACAACAGATCGATGAAGCTGTCCTTGATCTTAATCGTCTGAAAACAAAATATGACAGTCTGAAGGTAGCACGAACAATCACAGCTGCATCCGTTGATGTGGATGCTGCCAAACAGAAACTTTCAAAACTGGTGCGAGAAGTTGATAAATGCATAAATTTATTGAAATAACCTTTTAAAAAATTTATGTGATGGGCGACGAAAAATTAATATTGACATTGGAGATAGCCGGTAATAGGTATCCTTTGAAAATCAGGAGATCTGAGGAACAGGCTTATCGTGATGCCGCCGCCAGGATAAACAGGAAAATAAACCAATACCGCGTTGCCTACGGAGGTGATAAATCCGGAATGACGACACAGGACTTTGTGGCGATGACAGCCATACAGGCATTGGCTGAGAATTTTTCTCTCGGTGATAAAAATGATACGAAACCCTTTGAAGAAAAGATTGGGTCGTTGATTAACGATCTGGATCAGTATCTTAAGCATTGACTCATCTTTCTGTTTATCAAATGTATACGAACGCACCCTTTCTGGTAGGATGAACCATCCGCCAGGTTGAGTGCGTTTATCTTTTGTGTAAATGAAAGAGGGTTCACTTTTTTAACCAAAAAATGTAAGTAGTTGGTGATGACCAATGAAAAAGAAAATTTATATAGACAAGTCATATAGCAAGAGAAAAGAACATCATCGAACAGTAACAGATTGTTGCTGGGGAGGTGAATATTAATCATTAAATAAAAATTTGTATGGAAATAGTAATAGGGATTATCGGACTGTTTGCCGGAGCGATGATCGCCTGGTTCCTGACCGGTAAGGCTGCTAACTCCCGCGCACAAAAAATATTGAGCGACGCGGAGAAGGATGCCGATGTGATCAGGAAGAAAATGCTGTTAGAAGCCAAGGAAGAGAACATGGCTTTGAAAGCGGAGGCGGAGAAACAGGCCAATGCCAGGGTATCCAAGATACAGTTGACCGAAAACAGGCTTAAGCAACGTGAAATGTCGCTCAACCAGAAGCAGGAGGAACTCAACAAGAAATCAACTGAGCTCGATGAAATCAAGCAGAACATCGTCAGCCAACAGGAGTTTTTGGAAAAGAAAAACAGCGAAATGGAACGGCTTCATCGTCAATCGGTTGAAAAGCTGGAGACAATCTCTGGTCTGTCGGCCGAAGAGGCAAAAGAGAGACTTGTTGAATCACTCAAAGAGGAAGCCAAGACTGGTGCCCAGTCTTATATCAACGACATCATGGAAGAGGCAAAGATGACCGCCAACAAGGAGGCAAAGCGCATTGTGATCCAGTCTATCCAGAGGGTGGCCACCGAGACTTCCATCGAGAACTCAGTCACTGTCTTCCACATTGATTCAGATGAGGTGAAAGGACGTATCATAGGTCGTGAGGGGCGTAATATACGGGCATTGGAAGCTGCAACCGGTGTGGAAATAGTAGTGGATGACACACCCGAAGCTATTGTGCTCAGTGGTTTTGACCCTGTACGCCGTGAAATTGCCCGTCTTTCACTTCATCAACTGGTGGCCGATGGGCGTATCCATCCTGCCCGTATTGAGGAGGTGGTTTCGAAGGTGAAGAAACAGATAGAAGAGGAGATCATTGAAACTGGAAAGAGAACCGTGATTGATCTGGGCATCCATGGCCTTCATCCTGAGCTTATCCGCATGGTGGGTAAGATGAAGTATCGTTCTTCATACGGCCAGAACCTGCTTCAACACTCCCGTGAGGTAGCCAACTTGTGTGCCATCATGGCTTCCGAACTGGGACTCAATCCAAAGAAAGCGAAACGTGCCGGCTTACTACATGACATTGGTAAAGTTCCCGATGATGAACCTGAGTTGCCGCACGCGGTGCTGGGTATGAAGCTCGCTGAGAAGTACAAGGAGAAACCGGATATATGCAATGCCATCGGTGCCCACCATGACGAAGTGGAGATGAATACTCTGCTGGCACCCATTGTTCAGGTGTGTGATGCTATCTCTGGTGCACGTCCTGGAGCTCGTAGAGAAATTGTAGAAGCTTACATCAAACGACTGAACGACCTGGAGAATCTGGCACTTTCTTATCCCGGTGTGGTTAAGACCTATGCGATACAGGCTGGACGTGAGTTGCGCGTGATTGTAGGTGCTGATAAGATTGATGATCAAGATACCGAAAAGTTGTCGGATGAGATTGCACGTAAGATCCAGACCGAGATGACCTATCCGGGTCAGGTGAAAATCACCGTAATCCGTGAAACCAGAGCGGTAAGCTATGCTAAATAATAGTTTTGTATAAGATTCAACCAATTAAAAAAGGAGCTTTCGGGCTCCTTTTTTAATTGGTGATATTTTCTTTAACTTCTTTTCTCAGCTTTCTGACTTTTGCCTTTCTCCACCAGCAGCTCTTTGTTGCTGCCAATTACGGTTTTAAGCTCCAATTGAAGCTGTTTTATTTCCA
>JAAZLV010000295.1 GCA_012799155.1 Bacteroidales bacterium
TGCCCCCCTCGGCGGCGGAGAGATAATAGCGACCATCGACCTTGTAGAGGTGGGGTCCCTCAATCCATACGGGCTTTTCGTCGATGTTTACACCACCATTCACCAGGATCACCGGCTCGCTGATCACCTGCATCGTCTCCATGTCCATTTCCACCAGTCGGATGGTGCAGTGCCCGTCCCACAGGGGGGTGTTGTCCGGCGCACCGCTGTTGTAGACCAGCCAGGCACGGCCATCCTCATCGAAGAACAGCGAGGGATCGATGCCCTGCACCTCAGGCAACAGGAATGGCTCGGACCAGGGCCCTGCCGGGTCAGTGGCCTTCACGATGTAGTTGCCACGTCCCACCACCTCTGTGCAGGCCACGTAGTAGGTGCCGTCGTGGTACTCGATGGCGGGCGCGTAGGTCGCCTGGTTTGCGAGCTTCCGCTCGTCGAACTGCACCTGCTCCGGGCGGTGCAGCACATGTCCTATTTGTTCCCAACCCGTCAGGTCGGGACTGTAGAAGATGGGGATGCCGGGGAAGTAGCCGAAGGTGGAGTTCACCATATAGTAGCCGTCGGCACCACGGGTGACGCTCGGGTCGGGATAGAAGCCGGCCAGTATTGGGTTGTGGATGGTGCGTGTCACGAAGCGGTTCTCTTCTTTCGATGTACAGGCTGTGAGGAATAGGAGGGCAGTCATCAGGAGGGCTGCAATCTGTTTTTGTTCTTTCATGATCTGTGTTGTTAGGTGCTGAGGCGAGTGACCATCTCAACCATTTCCCAAAAATAACCCGTTTCACCCGAACGACAAAGAAAAACACCCCTGATTTGCAGAACCTCTTTGCAGCTATCTTGTTATATCTGATATGATGAAATCAACAAAGTCACTCTGGATCCTCCTGCTGGCCGCCATCGGCCTCGGCTCCGCCTCCTGTGCCTCCATCCCCAAGGGAGCCACCGCCGTAACCCCCTTCTACAAGGAGAAATACCTGGGCAAGTGGTACGAAATCGCCCGGCTCGACTTCAGGTTCGAACGGGGACTGAACAACACCACCGCGCAGTACAGCCTGAACGATGACGGGACCATCCGCGTGGTGAACCGGGGTTACGCCTATGCCGATGATGAATGGAAGGAGGCGGTGGGGAAGGCCAGATTTGCGGGCGACGAAAATGTGGCGATGCTGAAAGTATCCTTCTTCGGGCCCTTCTACTCCGGTTACAATGTGATCGCCCTCGACGAGGAGTACCGCTACGCGCTGGTGGCGGGGAAGAACCTCAAGTACCTCTGGATCCTGGCGCGCGAGACCACCATCCCCGACGATGTGAAGGAGCGTTACCTGCGTATCGCCGGGGAGATCGGCTATGACACCTCGGAGCTGATCTGGGTGGAGCACGACCGGTAGGAGAAAAAAAGTGAAGTGAATAGAATGACCGGGACAGGGAGCGATGAGCCTTTTGTTCCGGTTAAATTATTTAAAAAAGGTTTTTTGTTAAATCCCAATTTTTTATTTTTGCAACCGGGAGATAATGATTCCCAGCACCGAATGCCGGCCTCCACCGGCATCTCGTGTGACCAACAAAACCTGAAGACTCATATTGCGAAAAATGACCGCCATAAGTTAAAAAGAGAAAGAAGATTCAAAACAACAGTTATACTTTTCAATCACAAATTTTACAACGAAAGGAGGATTATTTATGTTGGATCGTAAGCAGATTTTGACCCATTTTTTTCTGCCACTCTTATTGATGATCGTTTCCGGCAGCCAGGCTGCCA
>JAAZLV010000296.1 GCA_012799155.1 Bacteroidales bacterium
AACGGATGATCTCGTTCACTTTTTCCACTTTGCTCGATAGCAGATTCATTCGTTCAGCAGTTGCCAACCCTAGTTCATATCCCCTTTTGGTGAGCCGTTCATCGGCATTGTCCTGTCGAAGCAATATACGGTATTCGGCGCGGGAGGTAAACATCCTATAAGGCTCATCCACACCCTTTGTGATCAGGTCGTCGATCAATACACCGATATAGGCTTCGTCGCGATGCAACACGAATGGGCTCCCGCCATGGCAGTTGATATGGGCATTGATTCCGGCCAGTATACCTTGTCCTGCGGCCTCCTCATAGCCTGTAGTACCATTGATCTGGCCGGCAAAAAAGAGGTTTTTTACAACCTTAGTTTCGAGGGTGGGGTAGAGCTGCGTTGGGTCGAAAAAGTCATATTCGATGGCATAACCGGGACGGAAAATATGTACATTTCTAAAAGCGGGAATGCTTTGCAGTGCCTTCAACTGAGTCTCCATCGGCAAGGATGAAGAAAAACCGTTGAGATAGCATTCATGAGTGGTCTCTCCCTCCGGTTCGAGGAAGAGCTGGTGGCTTGTTTTCTCGGAGAAGGTGACAATTTTTGTCTCAATGCTGGGGCAGTAGCGTGGACCGATGCTTTGTATCTGTCCGTTGTAAAGAGGTGAGTCATTCAGTCCCTCCCGCAGTGCGGCATGCACCTCATCAGAGGTGTAGGCGATCCAGCAACTCCGTTGTTTGAGGGTGCGCTGCACTTCCGGAAGATATGAAAACTTGTGGAAATCGATGTCCCCTTTTTGTTCTTCCAACTGTGAGTAGTCGATCGATCGGGCATCGATCCGCACCGGTGTGCCTGTCTTCATTCTGTCGGTGCGAAAGCCCCGCTCCCGCAATTGTTCAGTCATGCCGAATGAAGCCGGTTCCGCGATGCGTCCGCCGCCAATTTGTACCTTTCCGATATGGATCAAACCGTTCAGAAAGGTGCCGTTTGTAAGGATTACTGCCCCGGCGGTGAAGGTGACCCCCATGCGTGTTTTCACACCTGTAACCCTGTCATTGTCGAAAATGAGCTCCGTGACCGTATCCTGCCACATGAAGAGGTTGGGGGTGTTTTCGATGATGTCCCGCCAGGTTTCGATGTATTTCGCCCGGTCACTTTGTACGCGGGGACTCCACATGGCAGGACCCTTGGAGCGGTTCAGCATCCTGAACTGAATGGCCGTACGGTCGCTAACGATGCCCATCTGGCCACCCAAAGCATCAATCTCGCGTACGATCTGGCCTTTGGCCACACCACCCACGGCAGGATTGCAACTCATTTGTGCAATCTTGTTCATGTCCATGGTGATGAGCAACGTCCGTGAGCCCATGTTGGCTGCGGCCGTAGCTGCCTCGCAACCGGCATGACCTGCACCCACAACTATGATGTCGTAATTGAAATTCATTTTCTTTTAATCGAAGGTGCAAATTTACTAAAAAAGAAAACGTTGCCTGTCGCTTATACTGTTAATAACCGATAATATCCCATCAGCTGCGCTCACTTGAGGTTGAGCCGGAGGTAAATGGGCAGATGGTCGCTGTAACCGCCCACATACTTGCCGCTGTAAGTACGGTTCGGTTTTGGACGATTGTTACGACCGAAGAAGAGTAGCCAGGGTGGGTTGAACAGATCGGCATCCTCCGGTTTGCAGTCGATGGTTGTTGACAGGAGCAGGTTTCCCGAGACGATTACCTGGTC
>JAAZLV010000297.1 GCA_012799155.1 Bacteroidales bacterium
AAATGAGAAACATTGGAGGGAAGGTGATTCACATATTGCAACACTTGGTTGTCTGATAGGTAATTGACACTACCCAAACGTTTGGCATTGATTATGGTACGACAACAGAACTCAAGCGTTTCAAACCGCTGATAGGCATCCATCATATCAGTACCACCCAGTACCACACCATGGTTTTCCATAATCACAGCCTTGTAGCGCTTATCCTGAAACTCGAAAGCAATCTTCTCACCCAATTCTTCACTACCTGGTGTACCGTAGGGCGCAAAGCCTATGTCACCGCAGATGTTATGCGCCTGAGGAACAATCTTGGTGTCGGGGACAATGCCGGTGATACTGAAAGCCACCAGTGCCGGCGGGTGTGCATGGATGATGGCCGTAAGCTCCGGACGTGATTCATATATCGCCCTGTGAAAGGGCAACTCGGAAGAGGGTTTGTGAAGACCGATAATGGTTCCATCCTGCTTCACCTGCATGATGTCCTTCATCGTGAGCGATCCCTTGTCCACACCCGAGGGGGTGATCCAAATATCACCGTTCTTGTCTCTGATAGAGATATTACCACCCGAGGTGGTGGTCATCCCGCTTTTGTATATCCTTCCGATGATCACATTGATCTGTTCCACCGGATGCATCAGGTTTATATCTAATTGTTTCATTGTTTGTATTATATAGTATTCAGCTCTCAGCGATGAGCTGACAGCTTACAATTACCTTAGTTCTTTTCAAAAAAGTTGAGCAAATAGGATTCAGCCTCCACGCTCCAAAGCCCGTTATTGCGATTGCAGATCTCAGCCAATTTACGGAACAACTCACTCTTTTCTCCCAGCTTTTCAAAATCGGCAATGGGAGTAAGCGGCATATCAATATGGGTATAAATCAGTTTCTTCCCACCCGGAATCTCAGGCAAGTGTTTAGTGGTATCGATCACCGCATCGAGTCCCCCGATATGTGTGACCAGTCCCGCAGGATCAAGGCCGCTTCCCATGATCTCCAGTGCCTCCTTCATGTCATCATTGTTGCCACCACTGGTACCTACGATATGGGTGTAGGCGTAATGCACATTGTAGAAGTTGAGCATGGCGCTGAAGTTGGGATCACCGGGACCGGCGAAGAAATTGAGACAGCCGTCGAACGCCAGAATGGCATCCCCCTGCTCCACCACAGGCTTCACGGGTGCAAAGACAAAAACATCATCATAACCATGATCACCACTTATCAACTTCAACTCTTTTACCGGATCGGCCATCTTTCCGGTATTCACATAGCGCAGGTCAATTCCTCTTGCAGCGGCAAAAGCCACCGTATAGATGGATGCTGCTCGGTCCAGCCGAGCCTGATCGACGTCGGTTACCACCAGTAGTGAAGGTTTACGATTCTCTCTGTTGAGCACGTAGTTGATGGCTGCAAGTCCCATGGGACCTACCCCTGCCAGGATGGCCATCTTACCATCCTCCACAATTTCCATTTTGTGTTTATAACTTCCCGGTGTGGTATGGTAATTGGCATGCATGGCACCTATCACGCAGGAGAGAGGCTCTGCCAGGGATGCGGGATAGTAGCCTTCTCCATGGTAGGGTAACAGACAATCCTGTTCCATTACTTCGTTTGGAATCACCACGTAAGTGGCATCACCACCGATATATTTGTAACTGTACCCGGGAGCACTCAAAATTCCCACCGGACCATTCTCGTAGTATAATGCAGGCTGTATGGAAAATTTGTCACCCGCCTTGAATTTGTCGGCCCATTTGGCACCCACCTCCAGCAACTCACCGGCAAATTCATGTCCAATAATTATTGGGTTTTCTGCAACATCATCCGGGATTCGTTTGTGCTCTGTACCCTGTGAAGATGCCTTGTAGGAGGACATGCAGATGGAATCGGATACTACTTTTGCAAGAATCTCATCCTCTTTGATCTGGGGCAATTCAAATTCCTCCAATCGGAGATCATTCTTACCATATAATCGTACAGCTCTTGTCTTCATTTCAATTGATCTGTTTTTAATTCAACATTACCTGACCTCCGGTGATAGGGAGCGCCTGTCCCGTTTCACCGCACTGCTCCATTAAATAAAGCACTCCCTTCGTGACATCTTCCGGGGTACATCCTTTACGCATTGGCACCTTTGAGAGATAGAACGCTTTCACGTCCGCAATGGTTTTCGCTCCGGGCACTTTGCCGGCATTCAGGTACTGCACGAAGAGGCCATTATCTGGATCACTCCACAATGGCCCCTCATAGAAGTTACCGGGACAGACTGCATTCACCTTGATCCGATAAGGTGCCAGCTCAAGTGCAAAGGACTGTGTGAGGCCTATGCCACCGAATTTACCGCCGGCATAGGCAAAGTTAGCTTTGCTTCCTTCCAGTCCTGACTTTGAGTTAATCTGAATGATATCAGCATAATAGGATTCCGGAGCAAATGCAGTCTGCAGCTTCATGATCCTGCTCACCACTTTGGTTACATAAAAGAAGGCACTGTAGTTTATTTTGGTGACAAACTCGAAGTTCTCGGGTGTCATCTCATCCAGACCCCCGGCACGAAGTACCCCCGCATTGCTGATGAAACAGTCTATTCCACCGAAGTAGCTTATAGTCTCTTTCACCAATTGCTCCAGGCTTGTAATATCCGCCACATTGGTCCGGATGAAACAAGCTTGGTTACCTTTCACCAAACTATTGAAGTGGGTTGCGGTGGCACTCCCTGCTTCATCGTTTAAATCGGCTACCACGATGTTGGCCCCTTCGAACAAAAGGCAACGACTGATTCCTTCACCAAAACCCTGAGCAGCACCAGTCACCACGATAGTTCTATTGTCAACCCTCCCGGAGGAGCCGGAGGTTGCCACCTTCCTGCGGTAATTTTCCACCTCCCAGTGATCGATAAAATCAATTTGCTCGGCTGTCATGTGATGCGGACCACCAAAGGCATGTGAGATGGTTGCCACTTTCATGGCATCTTCAAATACATCGAGGATGATATCACACTGATCGGCATTATCACCGACAGCCACAAGGCCTATTCCTTTGATAAGAATTATCTTTGGCAGGTATCCATGCATCTGTTCAAAAGAAGCTATCGCTTTTTCGGCTTCAGGCAGCAGCGATCCTGTCGTCTCTTCGTTAAGGAAGAGATAGTTGGACTTACAGTAGACGATGGCATCCGGTGTGAAGGGAAGGGCTATCTCCTGCTGTTTAAGAAGATGCTCACCGAATGAATGAATCAATGCATTGTTACGCAATCGCAGTGTTTTAAGACCATTGCGAGAGAGGATCATTCTGAGTGCAGGAATAATTTCAACTACATTTGACGGAATGGACATTTCTCCCTCAGGTATGGGTTTATCCAGGTTCTCTTGAATTTTATTGAGAATGTCTGCATAGATCTTTTTGATCTCCTCCGTACTGTCTGCTGCCACAAAGATGCCATGGTTCTGTAACCAGATCACCTGTGGTTCTTCACCATACTGCATCCTGTATTCATCGATCTTGCTTGCTACCTTCTTGAAAAGCAGATATCCGGGATCTGTATATTCCACATAAAGGGCTTTCTCACCAAACAACCTATACAGCTCTTTCTCCGATTCCGATGCACACATCAAACCGTTAACAAAAGTGGGATGAAGATGTACCACAAAGGCATAACCGATCACATTGTGCATCGATGTCTCAACCGAGGGTCGTCGTTCTTTGGTGAGGGTGGCTTCAGTAAGATCATTCTTCACCTCCTGCTCCCTTTTCGTCACATCTTTACTATACTCCTTGTCTGTCATCCGGTTGAGAAGAGAGCGGTCGAGTTTTGCAAAACCCTCCTCCCCGATGGTAGCCAGTGAGGAACCACTGGCTTTTACCCATATGTAATCATTGTTTTTATAGGAAGTGTTTCCCCCACCGGCAATCACAAAACGGTTATCGCCACCATAATATCGGGAAATGCTGATTAGATCGTCAATCGGATTCATACGTTCTTTATTTCTGTTCGCTTCATTTCTATCAAGCTTGCTCCAAGCGAAACGTACTCATCACGCCGGGAACGGTCAGCTACTCCTTCTGCATTGAGGTAGCCCTGCAATCCCTGTGCAACCAGATGCTGGTGTGCTACAATCACACAGGCTCCTGCATAGTTGATTTCCTTTAAACGATGAGTCAGGGGCACCCCGCCACGTGTAGATAAAAGTATCGGTTCCAAAAGTGGAGTGTTGTGTTCACTGCCGAATGTTACTATAAAGCCCTGTTCATATAGGTATGATGCATATTTTTCCAATTGCTGCTGTTCGTTGCGGGTAGTGATAAACTCTACGGAGTGAAAACCACGTTCAGTCAGTGCTATCGCCACCTTCTCCAGATCATTTTCAAAATCGGTATACACTCCTTTGGGATCATCTGCAAGAAATGGATAAGTAGGAATTCCACCAGCAGCACGTATGATGCGGCAAACTGTCTGCATCGGCAGAAAAGCAGTAGATTCTTCGGGCACAAAAGCTGTTCCTCCCGCTTTCAGCAGGTTGGCACGAATCTCATTTTCCACACCTGCATGGTCATCGGTAGCTGACTGCAATTGCTTTCCGCTAAAGAGTGTTGCAAGCATTTCACTGATTACCGACTCACTGTTGTTACAATACTCGTAGAGTTTCATCCGAAGAGCCCTTGCCAGGTGCCGTTCACGCAGTGATCCACGGGTCAGCTCCTGTTTGATTTGATCCAAATTAAGCAGGAAGCCCATCTGTTTTTTTTGCAGAAGTTCATTCAATTTCTCGTACATCCTCTCCACCTGTCGGTTTGACTCAAGCTGTACTGCTGCCAATTGTAACGCATAGGGTTTTTCCAGATGAAAAGGATGGGTAAGTCCCTTCCCACTGAGATAGGTTCGACCCGGGTTGGCAGGATCATTCACCCGCAAGCCGGCTTTCTGATCGGCTTCATTCAGGCTGATAAATTCGATACCGAAAAGCGGTACCAATCCCCTTTTACTACAACCGTCGGCCCACTCATCATATCCCTTTGTGGTGTAAAAATCGTTGATACCAACTACTTTTACCCCCTCCTCAACAGCCATGTCAAGCGCTTCGTCTATGTCACGAAAGGCACTGAAGGAGTAAGGTGTATGCAAATGGGCATTGACATCAGGGAGGTCATGCCCTTTTTTATTGTTCATGTTGGATGACACTTAGATTCCTCTCTTTGCTCTGTTAATCATCTCACCTGCAGTAAAGTTTTCACCCGGAATATGACCGCTAAGGGGTTGTATCCGTTCGTGAATCATATCGATGAACCAGTCCGGTTGCGGGAAGAATGCCTCTTCCAACTCATGCGCCGGAGTGATCCAGTTACGGGAACCAAGTACGCAAACCGGGGCATCAAGATAATCGAACGCCAGCTGACCGATATTGGCTGCCAGATCGTTCAGAAATGAGCCACGGGCAGTGGCATCTCCAGCCACAATGATCTTGCCGGTTTTCTTCACCGAAGCGATCACCTTCTCGTAGTTGAAGGGGACCAATGAGCGGGCATCGATTACTTCGGCACTCATACCATATTTTTCTTCGAGCTCATTGGCTGCCTTTAAAGCCGGATAGAGGGTATGCCCCACAGTAAGGAAGGTGATATCACTACCCTCTTTTTTTACATCCGGTTCACCGATCGGGATCTCATAGTACCCCTCGGGTACCCCTCCTTCGTGAAATTGTTCGCCGATGTCATAGATGCGCTGGCTCTCAAAGAAGATCACTGGGTCGGTACCTTGCAGAGCGGCAGTCATCAATCCCTTGGCATCGTAGGGTGTTACGGGAAAGCAAACCTTTATTCCCGGTATGTGAGCCACAAGTGAAGTCCAGTCTTGTGAGTGCTGTGCTCCATATTTTGAGCCTACCGAAACGCGGACCACCACCGGCATCTTGAGAACGTTGCCACTCATCGCCTGCCACTTGGGCAACTGGTTGAAGATCTCATCTCCGGCACGGCCTATAAAGTCACAGTACATGATCTCCGGAATCACCCGTCCGCCGCACATGGCATAGCCGATGGCAGTACCCACGATGGAGGCCTCAGCGATGGGTGAATTGAAGAGGCGGTGATAGGGCAACGCCTCGGTCAATCCCCCATAGACGGCAAAAGCACCACCCCAGTCTCGGTTCTCTTCACCGTAGGCGATGAGCGAAGCATCCTTGTAAAAGCGATCGATGATTGCTTCGAAGATGCCGTCACGCAACTGGTATTGCTTCATCTTACTGAAGGGCTTTCCCTCTGCATCGAACGCAAAACGCTCTTTGTTGGCGATCTTCTTCACGCGTGGATTCTCTTCTATAGGCATCAGCACGTCTGGTTTCGCATCGGAGAAAGAGTCGACCGATCCGTTGGAGAACATCATTTCACCAATTATATCTGCATTGTCCATGCGGGGTGAAAGTTCATCGTCAATCGACTTGAGAAACATCTCATAGACCAATTTCCTGACCTCATCCGATACTTGGTCGAGCTCCTCCTTGGTAGATACCCCGGCTTCAAGCAACTGATCGCCGTAACTGCGAATGCAATCCTGTGCTTCCCAGGCCTCAACCTCCTCTTTGGTACGGTAGGAGGAGGCATCGGAAGGAGAGTGGCCGCTGTAGCGATAGGTGAGCACATCGAGCAACACAGGCCCCCTCTTCTCTTCAATCACCTTCCGCTTCCGTTTGTAGGCATCGATCACTGCCAAGGGGTTGTAACCGTCCACACGCTCCGCGTGCATCTGGTCATTGTTCACACCCGCACCTATTCGTGCGGCAATACCATATCCCATTGTCTCGCCAGCGGTTTGGCCTCCCATGCCATACTGGTTGTTCATGACATTGATGATTACCGGCAAGCCACCTTTCATATCGTCTTCCCACAGCTCACGGAACTGATCCATAGCTGCAAAGGAGATTCCTTCCCATACTGGACCGCAGGCAAGAGATGCATCACCGATGTTGGCCACCACCAGTCCTGGTTTACGATTCACTTTCTTATAAAGTGCCGCACCTACTGCAATGTCCCCCGATCCACCCACTATAGCGTTATTAGGATAGACTCCAAATGGTGTAAAGAAAGCATGCATGGATCCACCCAGTCCCCTGTTGAATCCGGTCTTGCGTGCAAAAATCTCAGCTAGCGTGCCATATACCAAAAATCGTTTTGCCAGTTCCTTGACCGAACCGTTGAAATCTTTTTTCACAATCTCATAAACCACTCCATCGAAGAATGTTTCCATGATTTCAGTGAGCTCCCCATCCTCTAGCTTGTGGATAGCCGACATTCCTTTTGCAAGAATTTCACCATGTGAGCGGTGACTGCCGAAAATAAAATCATCGACCGTCAGTGTCCAAGCCATACCCACTGCTGAAGATTCCTGCCCGATGGAAAGGTGAGCAGGACCGGGGTGGTTGTAAGGCGTACCGTTGTACTCACCCTTTATCTTGATCAGGTTCAACATGGTTTCAAATTCACGGATGAGCACCATGTCATGGTAAATGGCTTTGAACTCCTCATCCGTAAAGTGAGCTCTTTCATCCTTGACTCTCTTCTGATATTGGTTTACGGGAATGGGACTGAATTCAACATATCCCGGTTTTCGAACCTCCTGTGGATCGATGATTTGTACTTTAGGCATACTATATTAATTTGTTGTTGTGTTAATTAGTTGTTGTGCAAATTTTCACCTCAAGCAACCAATTAAAAACTGAACACAGTCTCTTTAAAAATTTCACTCACGGTGGGATGAGGGAATACAACCTCCTGCATCTCTTTCAGGGTCATCTCCTGTTCAATGGCCATACAGGCACCATAAATGATCTCACTGGAGGGATTGCCCAGCATATGTACTCCAATCACCTCACCATGCTTCTCTCCTACCAGCACCTTACAGAGACCGTTACCACCCTCGTTCTCGGCGACGAAACGACCCGCATATGCCATAGACAGCTTGGCTACCTTGTAGGCAATTTTCTTTTCTTTGGCCGACTCCTCGGTTTCTCCCACGCCAGCGACCTCAGGGTTGGTGTAGACCACACCGGGGATGGCATTGTAGCGCATTATGTCATTTCTACCGGTGAGGTTGTTGACCACTACCTCCCCTTCGCGGCTGGCAGTATGGGCCAGTAACGAGAATCCAGTGACATCACCAGCGGCAAAAACACCAGGTACGTTGGTCCGCATCTTCTCATCCACTTTGATGCCATTGCGCAACAATTCTACACCTATTTTCTCCAGTCCGAAGCCCTGGGTGACAGGGCGGCGACCTACACTCAGCAAGATCTTATCACCCTCAACCTTATGTATTTCCCCATCTTTCTCAAAAATCACATTTTTGCCTTCTACCTGTACAACTTTGGCATTAAGGTTGAATGCAATTCCTTTTTTGGCATAGATGCCACGAAGCATGGCAGATATCTCGAAATCAAGTCCTCCCAGGATCTCAGGCAACATCTCAATTACAGTCACCTTCGTTCCCAGGCTGTTGAAAAAGCTGGCAAACTCCATCCCAATCACACCACCACCAATTACAACCAGTGATGCAGGGCGTTCGGTCATCTCCAGAATCTCACGATTGGTAAGAACCACATCACCTGCCTCTTTCAACCCGGGTATGGGCGGCACAGAAGCCTCAGAACCGGTACATACCAGCAGGTTCTTGCCCGTATACATTTCGCCGTTGCAGCTAACTTCTATTCCTACGGCAGAACGTCCTTCAATCATTGCATCCCCTTTTACAACTGTCACCTTGTTGGCTTTCATCTTGCTTTCTACACCAGAAACTAACTTTCGGACTACTTTCTTCTTGCGGGAAATCATCTTTTCATAGTCGAATCGGATGTTGTCTCCAAAAACACCATACTTATCACCATGAAGTGCATTCTCATAGATTTTTGCCCCATAAAGCAGCGTCTTGGTCGGGATACACCCTTCATTCAGACAGACTCCGCCCATTGCTTTCTTCTCAAAAAGAACCACATTCAAACCGTTGTGACCGGCTCTCTCTGCCGCTACATAGCCGGCGGGGCCACCGCCGATGATCAGTAAATCTATCATTGTTGTGTAATTTTAGTTATTCGTTTATTGGTTATATGCATTGCCTATGTGCTGTTAGCGATTAGATTTCTTTAATTTAATTTAAAAAATCACAATATGAGCACATCATCATATCTTCAATTCAGCACATCAATATCCAGCGTTTCGATCTCAATAGCGATCTGTTTAAGGAAACGGGTTGCTTCTCCACCGTCAAGTGATCTGTGGTCGTAAGTGAGACTCAGACCTATAAAAGGTACAAAAGCATAAACTCCGTCACCCAGATCCTTGGGACGCGGAACAATTGTATTTACCCCAAGAATGGCTGATTGCGGGAGATTGATAACCGGTGTAAACATCTCCACCCCGTAGTTGCCCAGGTTTGACACCGTAAAGGAACCGGCTTCAGGCGAGAGGATGTCAGGATTTATGCTTCCGTTCCTGCAGGCGGCAGCTATTTCTTTCAACTGTGCAGCCAGACCAGCAATGGAAAGATCATCGGCATTGCGCACAACAGGCACCATTAACCCACGATCGGTATCCACCGCGAGACCCAAATGAACCTTATGGAAGTAACGTGTCTTATCACCTAAGAAATGCGTGTTTACATTGGGGAATTTTTTCAATGCTTTGATTACTGCAAAGCAAACCATATCGTTAAGGGTGATATTGACAGATAAAGTTCCCGCTTCCAGGGCGACTTTTACTTTTTTGCGCAATTCGAGGATACGTCGTGCATCTGCACCCAGATGATGGGTAAGCTGTGCCGAATTTTGAAGAGACGCATGCATGGAACGGGCTATCAGTTTACGGATATTGGATATGTTCCGTTCTTCGTAATCCTTTCCGTAGACGTCATTATGTGGAGC
>JAAZLV010000298.1 GCA_012799155.1 Bacteroidales bacterium
TGCCCTTCTTCTCGCGGAAGAACTGTTCCTGCAGATATCCACCCATGTGCTCTTTCACCGCAGCTTCGGCATAACGTTGCATCCGTGAATCGAGGGTGGAATAAATCTTCAGGCCGTCAGTATAGATATCGTATGAAGAGCCATCCGCTTTTTTGTTCTTGTTGCACCATCCATAGAGTAAATCATCAGCCCAGGCAAGTGAGTCTTCCTTGAACTGTTGGTTCTGCCAGGAGGCATAGTTCTTGCGTTCAGGTTTCTTGGCCATCATGATCTTGGCCAGATGCTGACGATAGTAGGGTGCGGCAATATCGACATGCCCCGAGCGGTTAAAGTCGATGTTTACCGGCAATTGCTTCAGCGAGTCAGCTTCCTGACGGGAGAGATAGTCGTATTTCTCCATCTGGGAGAGCACCACATTGCGACGGTCACGCGTCACCTCGGGACGACGTACGGGGTTGTAGAGTGATGAGTTCTTGAGCATGCCGATGAGCATGGCCGACTCTTCGGTGTTCAGCTCCTTCGGTGTTTTGTTGAAGTAGGTGCGTGCTGCCGACTCAATGCCCACGGCATTGTAGTTGAAGTCATACTTGTTGAGGTAGAGGTTGATGATTTCATCTTTGGTGTAGTAGCGCTCCAGCTTGGCGGCAATCACCCATTCAACCGGTTTTTGGAACACCCTTTGCAGCTTGTTGCTTGCACGGGGTGAGTAGAGCTGCTTGGCCAGCTGTTGCGTGATGGTACTTCCGCCGCCACTGCTCTCCCTGTTGAGCAGCATGGTTTTGACGACAGCCCTTCCCACACTGATGAAATCAATTCCCGAGTGAGAATAGTAGCGGATATCCTCAGTGGCAATCAGTGCATCGATCAGATGGGGAGAAAGATCGGAATAGTCTACAAAGATGCGATTGTCATCACTCTGTGAGTAGGTGAAGAGCAGTTCATTGTCGGTTGAGATGACCTGTGAGGCATACTTGTCGATTGGATTTTCCAGTTCGCTGATTTGCGGCAGATATCCTACTGCTCCCACAGAGATGAGTGCGAAGAGCAATAAGAGTGAGGCAACTCCAATACCAAAAATGGTCCACATCGTCCTGACGATCTTCTGCTTTGGTGATTGACTGCTCCCTTTGGTGGATTTACTCCCTGTTGTTATTTTCTTAGCCATAGTTATGTCTGTTCCCCTAATTGGTCTTTAAGCTCTCTCTTTCAATGACAAAAGTACACAAAAGCGGTGTAATGCGGAAAGATGGAGTATTAAAAATCGTTTCTTCCTGTAAATCAGAAGCGGAAAGTGAATCCACCCATGATGTTGAATCCCTGTGCAGGGTGACCGTACCAGAGATCGTATTGTTGGTTCATCATGTTGTTGGCCTTCACACTGAACGAAAAAGCTTTATTGATCTTGTAAGCAGCTCCCAGGTTGAGGTCATTGATGTTCTCCATCTCCATGTTCTCACCCACGAAGTAACTCCACCTATCCCCAGCGAAATAGTAGTTCATGTTGAAACTGAGCTTGTCACTCACCTCAAGTGATCCTTTCAGGTCTACTTCCAGACCCGGTTTGTTGTATGCCTTGGGGTCGTCATTCAAGGTTTCTCCCACTGAGAGGTTCCGTACTGTGTAGAAATTCTTGGTGAGTCTGAGTGATAGATCGAGAGGTGCCCACATTCCCACCTGTACCATACCCCCCAGGTGGGTATGCGACAGATCACCGTACAATGGCTTCAACCCCTCGTAAAAGGGTCCCGCCCAGAGGCCATCATACTCCACAGTGCCGTGGAGGACCAGGAAATGTTCGTCATCTGTTTTTTTAAACCCGCCAAAGAGATCGAAACGGAATCCATCTGCATCACCGATACGGAATCCACCATCAATATCGACAATTGAAAATGAAGGTTTCACGTTCTCTGCTGCAATAAAGTAACGCGATTCACCCATCATGTCCAGGAATGTGTTGTGGTTGAACCCACCATGTATATTTGCATAGATAGATGTACGTTCTGTGATGCCTAGTTGAAGTGCCACGTTTGGTACAACCCGTACACGGGTCTTGTCTCCTGTCTGGAAAAGGATGTCAACACCCAGACGTGCTGAGCGGTTAAGACCTTCGTAGCGAAGGTAGGGAGCAGCGTTCAACAAGAGGTAGTTGTCCCAGTCGGCACCATATAGGGCTGTCACCAGACTGCCCTCGACACCTGCTTTGGTGGTAGTGTTGCGGAAGGGTTTGTCAAGTCCTGCATTGATCCTGATCTCATTACCCTTTAATGGATCGGGCATACCCGGAAAGGCAAGGCCGGTGGTGAAATTTCTCAGATCCAGTGTCCCGTGGTAGTTCAACATGTCAGAAGGTTTTGACTTCAGACCAAGGGAAGCTTTCAGCAGACCCAGTCGTTGTTTTTCATCGTTGAAGTAGGCCTCACTGCCAAAGTCATTTCCGTAGTAGTTGAAGAGCGAATGGAGGTATGAAAGGGACAAGGTGATGTTGTTGGCATCTCCCCGGTGAAGGTAAGAGAGCTCACCACGATTGTCCATGAAATAGAGATCACTGCTTTGGGGATTGCTCTCCTGTGAATAATCTACTTCGCCATTTGTCGATTGATGGGTGAAGGTGAATCTGAGTTGATGCTTCTCCTTCTCGATGAGCCGGTAGCCGAAAGCTCCATCGATGTTGGCATAGTTTCCAGCCTGAAAATTCAGATATCCCTTTTCTTTCTGGTAGGGAATTGCAGTCATGATATTGCCGGGACGCGGCAGGGCAATCTCCAGCGGCGGGGTGATCCGTCCCGCCCAGGTGGAGTAGTTGGTGTTTGCCTTCTGCACCTCCGGTTCACGGAGTGATGGAAGCGAGTTGATCTTGTCTGCATCGAGCAGGGTGGGATTGAAATCGCGCTCCAGTTCCAGTTGTCTTCTCAGGAGCGAGTCTTGTGTCTGAGCTGTAAGTCCTGCCGAAATAGCAAGAATTGTCAGGGTAATATATAATTTTCTCATTTTGCTAATTTGAGCGTTTTGTTTCTACTGTGAATCATGCTATTCTCATTGGTTGAGCCGTTCATTGATCATCTGCAGGATATCTTCTTCCCCGCCCTTGTAGTTGCTCCTGAGGCTCTCGAGGTACTGGCGTGCCTGAAAACTGTCACCTCTGTCTCGGTAAGTATCCGAGAGCACGATCAGTGCCCTGGCCATCCAGTACTGGTGGGGGGTGCCTTTCTGCATGAACTCCTTTACCTGTGCTTCGGCACGGTCATATGATTTCCAGCGGTAGTAGGTGTCGGCCAGGATGAACTGTGCCTCGGCACCCTGGATGCTGCGCGTGTCGTTGGCCAGGAACTGAAAGTCGTCCATTGCCTTCTCCACTTCATTGGTCTGCTGATAGGCTTTCCCCCTCAACCAACGCGCTTCGGTTACCATCTCCTGAGAGAGAGAACTGCTCTCCAACAGTTCGGTGGCAGTACGTGCAGCCTCATGATATCCATTCATCGCTGACTGACAGCGCACCATACCCAGAAGTGCAGTTTGCTTGTTGGTGGCATTTCGGGCAACGTTTGCCAGCCGGGTATAGTCGGCAAGCGCCTGGCGATAATTGCCGTTGTTGTATTCTGTTTGTGAGGCATAGAGCAGTGCATTGTCCAGAAACTTGAGGTTGCCGGCATCTATCACCCTGCGAAAGCGGGAGAGTGCCTGGTCCTTGTTTCCCTTCTCATCGGCGATTACTCCCAGCCAGTAGTGCGCATCACTGCTGTAGGCCCCGTTGGGATATGACTGCAGGTACTTTGTGAGTGATGCCTCGGCATTGGCCCTGTTGCCGCGCATGTATATGCTCTCGGCAGCGAGGTAGGTGAGTGAGTCCTGGCGAGAAGGTGTGATACGGACACCTCCCGGAACGGAATTGGCATAATCTACATAAGATTGGATATCGTTCATGTCGCGGTAGACTGTCTCAAGTGAGACAAGGGCAGTGCGCGCATCATCCGTGCCCGGGAAGTTGGAGACAACGCTCTTGTATGCGGCAATGCTCTCCCTGTAACTGCCACTGTTGTAGTAGAGCTGGCCCAGCTGTACCCCTCCCTGACCGGCCAGCGGACTTTTTGGGAAGTCGGATACAAGCTTTTGTAATACCGCGATGGCTTCCTGCTCCCTATTGAGCATAGTGAGTGCCCTGCTCTTCTCGTAGAGTGCGTCATCGATGTATTGTGAATTGGGATAGCTGCGCATCAGGTTGTCGAGTGCCGTGATTTTACCTTGGTAATTTCGCTGGAGGCCCATCACGAAAGCGCGCTGATAGGCTGCATAGTCGGCTGCTGCCGGATTGCTGTCTGCTGCCCGTGCATAGTATCGCTCCGCCTCCGCAAACTGCCGGTTGAAATAATAGCAGTCGCCCATACGATTCAATGCATCGGCAACCTCAGCCTTGCGACTGTTGTTCTCTGTGGAGAGATAACGCTCAAAGGTATTTGCCGCCTGACTGTACTGTTGTTGTTTGAAGTATGCGTAACCAAGGTTGTACCACCCCATTGAGTAGTTCTCATCATTGGGTGATGCTTGTTGTGTAAATTGCCTGAAATCAGTGGTTGCCTGAATGTAGTTGCCCATCCGGTAATAGGACTCTCCCCGCCAGTACCA
>JAAZLV010000299.1 GCA_012799155.1 Bacteroidales bacterium
CATCACCAGATACGTTGTCAGTTGGCGAAAATTGGTTGTCCAATCAAGGGAGATCTGAAATATGGGGCAGAACGTTCCAACCCTGATGGCAGCATCAGCCTTCATGCACGGAGCATCTCTTTTGTTCATCCGGTATCGAAAGAGCTGATCAATGTTACAGCGCCACTGATAGATGACAATCTCTGGAAGGCTTTTGAGGAAGTTACCGGCCTATAGTGAGATGGCAACTTCAATAATCAAAATCGTTGCGCCTTTTTTTCTTCTCCCCAAGTTGCTTTTTCTTCTCCAATCGTTTTCTAACCGAGGCTGCTGTAGGCTTGGTCCTGTTTCTCTTTTTTACCGGTTTGAGGGCACTCGACAGTAGTTTTTCAAACTGACTGACTACTCTCTTCCTGTTCATTAGCTGGCTGCGTTCACTTTCGCAGGTAAGCAACAAGATTCCACTGTTCGTAATTCTATTTTTTAATTTCTCCGATAACAATTGCTTTTGTTCGTCGGTGAGCCATTGAGAACCTGATATGTCGAACAGCAGGATCACTTTTGTCTCTACCTTGTTCACGTTCTGGCCTCCACTACCACTGCTGCGCGCAGTCTGAAAGGTACATTCAGCTACCAGTTTATTAAAGTCAATCGGCATATCATTTTTTCGTATGAACTGATAAGCAAAGATAGCTTTTTTGTGTTCACCTCCAGCCATGATGTACCATTGTTGCCGTTTTTTATGGTTTTTCGTTCTAACTGTTTGCTCAAAATAGTGTACATTTGCGCTACAAACATCAACCAAACTAAATAAAGCGAATGAAACCTACATTATTTGTACTGGCAGCAGGTATGGGCAGCCGTTACGGTGGCCTGAAACAGATGGACGGAGTCGGTCCCTCAGGTGAGACAATCATGGATTATTCAATCTATGATGCGGTAAATGCCGGTTTCGGTAAGCTGGTCTTCGTAATCCGCAAATCATTCGAAGCAGATTTCAGGGATAAGATCGTAAAGAAGTACGAGAAAAAGATACCGGTGGAACTGGTGTTCCAGGAGCTGGATGCACTGCCGGAAGGATTCACTCCCCATCCCGACAGGGTGAAGCCATGGGGTACCAACCATGCAGTGATGATGGGCAAGGAGGTAATCCAAGAACCGTTTGCCGTGATTAACGCCGACGATTTCTACGGTCGTGAGAGCTTCGCCATTCTGGGTGATTATCTGAAGAAGTTGGCCGATAGCGAAAACCGTTACTGCATGGTGGGTTACCGTGTGGGCAACACGCTCTCCGAAAGCGGTACCGTGGCACGCGGTGTCTGTGAGACCGATGCAGAGGGTAACCTCACCGGTGTGGTTGAACGCACTCAGGTGATGCGGGTAGAAGGCCGTGTCAGTTACAAGGATGAGAACGATCAATGGGTGGCCATTGACGATCACACACCCGTTTCAATGAACATGTGGGGGTTCACTCCCGACTACTTCCGTTATTCAGACGATTTTTTCGTACAGTTCCTCAATGAGAATGCAGAAAACATCAAGGCTGAGTATTTCATTCCACTGCTGGTGAA
>JAAZLV010000300.1 GCA_012799155.1 Bacteroidales bacterium
AATGTTATCTCAATGAAGAAAGAAGAATACGAAGCTCATTTGCTTCACAAGGATTATCCCAAATCGGATCCCTACGGCTCGTTGTCGATGCCTGTCTACCATACGCTCGCCTACGAGTTTGCTACCGCTGCGGAGATGGAAGATGCCTTCTGTGGTCGTACGGCCGAGCATACCTATTCACGTGTAACCAACCCGACGGTGCAACATTTCGAAGAACGGGTGAAAGAGATCACCGGCGCATATGGGGTCACCGCCCTTAATTCGGGCATGGCAGCCGTTAGCAACACTTTCTTTACGCTGGCGTGGAGCGGTAGTAACATCATCACCTCACGCCACCTTTTTGGCAACACTTACTCTTTCTTCGTCAATACATTGGCGGCCTTCGGTGTGGAGGTGCGTTTCTGCGACCTGACAAATCCGGAGGAGGTGGCTGCCCATATCGACGGGCAGAGCTGTGCCCTCTTCGCCGAGGTGATTTCCAACCCACAGATGGAGGTGGTGGACCTGATGGCGCTCAGCAGGGTGGCTCAGGGTAAAGGTGTGCCACTGGTGGCAGACACCACGCTGATTCCTTTCTCCCATTTTACTGCTTCGGATTTTGGGGTCGACATTGAAGTGGTCTCCAGTACCAAGTATGTCTCCGGTGGAGGTACCAGCCTGGGGGGGCTGATCATCGACCATGGACGGTTCGACTGGAGCCGGTCGCCACGCTTGCGATCAGTGGCGGGTGATATGCCCTCTGCCTTTCATTATAAACTGCGACGGGAGATACACCGCAACCTGGGGGCCTATATGACCCCGGAGGTGGCCTTCCAACAGTCGCTGGGACTGGAAACGTTGCCGTTGCGCTACAACCGCCATGCCTCCACCTGCTTTGCTCTTGCCGAGCGGCTTGAAGCGCTGCCCGGTATAGAAGGTGTCAATTATACAGGTCTGCCTGACAACCTCTTCTATGAGGTGAGTTGCCGACAGTTCGGCAACCTTCATGGTGCGATGCTCACCTTCGACCTGGGGTCGAGGGAGGAGTGCTTTCGATTCCTGGACCGACTAAGGCTGATCCGCCGTGCCACCAACCTGTTTGACAACCGCTCACTGATTCTACATCCCGCAAGTACCATCTACGGCTCCTTCACACCTGAACAGCGGAAATTGATGGATATAAAAGAAACCACGCTCCGCCTGTCGGTAGGACTGGAGAGCGTGGAGTCGTTGCTGGATGATATCAGGCAGGCTTTAAGTTATTTGTAATAAGCTATCAGCCCATCATCAATTATTTTTCAACTCTCATTAAAGAGGGTACTCGTCAAAGGCGTATAGCAGGGTAGAGAGGTAGCGTTCTCCCGTATCGGGCAGGATCACCACGATTTTTTTACCTGCGTTTTCCGCTTTCTGTGCCAGCTGAAGGGCCGCGGCGACTGCGGCTCCCGAAGAGATGCCGGCGAGCAGTCCCTCACGTGAGGCCAGCTTCCTGCCGGTACGAATTGCATCATCATTGCTGACGGTGAGCACCTTGTCAATTACCTGGCTGTTGTAAGTGTCCGGAATGAATCCCGCACCGATGCCCTGTATCTTGTGAGGACCGGGAAGGCCTCCTGAGAGCACAGGTGAGTCGGCCGGCTCAACAGCATAGACCTTGATGGCCGGGTTAAGCTCCTTCAGTCGCTTGCCGGCACCACTGGCAGTGCCACCGGTTCCGATGCCGCTCACCAGAATGTCCACCTTGCCATCTGTGTCGCGCCAAATCTCCTCACCGGTTGTGCGGTAGTGTACCTCAGGGTTGGCAGGGTTCTGGAACTGCTGCAGGATCACCGCGTCAGAAAGTTGACTTTTCAGGCTCTCTGCTTTGGCAATGGCACCCTTCATGCCTTCGGGACCGGGCGTCAGCACCAACTCGGCACCAAGTGCCTTGAGTAGGTTCCTCCGCTCGAGG
>JAAZLV010000301.1 GCA_012799155.1 Bacteroidales bacterium
AAATATCAGAAATATCTTGCCAAAGATTACAAGAGTGAAAATGCCGTGCGCTGGTGTCCCGGCTGTGGTGACTATGCCATTCTTACATGCCTGCACAAAGCGCTGGCAGAACTGAACGTAGATCCTCACAACACAGCGGTCATTTCAGGTATCGGATGTTCCTCGCGATTGCCCTACTACATGAACACCTACGGGTTTCACAGCATCCACGGCCGTGCCGCTGCCATCGCCACCGGAGTGAAGGTAGCGAATCCCGCCCTGAGTGTGTGGGTAGCTACCGGTGACGGAGACTCACTCGCCATCGGGGGGAATCATTTCATCCATGCTGTCCGCCGCAACGTGGATATCAACATACTGTTGTTCAACAACAAAATTTACGGACTCACCAAGGGACAGTACTCCCCCACCTCCTCACGTGGGTTCGTTTCAAAGTCATCCCCCTATGGTACGGTGGAAGATCCCTTTCGCCCGGCAGAGCTTTGCTTCGGTGCCAGGGGTACCTTCTTCGCCCGTGCCATCGATATGGACATGAAGACCCAGGTGGAGGTGATGGTAGAAGCCGCCCGTCACAAAGGGACCTCCGTTGTGGAGGTGCTACAGAACTGTGTCATCTTCAACGACGGCATACACAACAAAATCAGTGATCGTAACTGGAAAGCAGACAACACCATCACTTTGCGTCATGGTGAGAAGATGCTCTTCGGCAAGGAGAATGAAAAGGGATTGGTACTCGATGGATGGAACCTGAAAGCTGTTACAATCGGCGAGGAAGGTTATACAATGGAGGATGTACTGGTACATGACGCCACCACGATAGACAATACCCTGCAGATGAAACTGGCGCTGATGGACATCTCCAATGAACTGCCTGTAGCTCTCGGGGTGATCCGCTCTGTTGAGGCCCCTACCTATGAGCGGGACTACGAACAACAGATTAAGGAAGTACAGCAGAATAAACCGAAAAAATCCTTCACTGAATTCCTTTTATCTTCTTCCAATGTATGGGAAGTGAAATGATGTGCTAATCGGCCTGCTTTCTCCTCCGGATCTCTTTCCGGATCATCTTCAACTCGCGACTGGTCTGTCCCTTCACCGATGAATTCTCTTCGGCTCGTCGGAAGAGGTAGGGCATCATTGTCTTCACCTCGCCATACGGAACATATTTAGCCACATTGTAACCCATCTCCGCCAGATTAAAGGTGAGGTGGTCACTCATTCCATAGAGCTGTGAGAAGTAAATGCCTTGCTGATTGCGCGGCAGGCCGAAAGTGTCAATCAGTGTAGCAAGCAACATTGAGCTTGCTTCGTTGTGAGTGGCCACCATGAATTCGATGGTATCGTGATGTTCCATGAAATAACGGATGATTGCATCAAAGTCCCTATCGGTGGCATCCTTATCCGGCTGGATTGGTGAGGGGTATCCTTTCTCGAGAGCACGAGCCCGTTCCTTCTCCATGTATGCCCCCCGGACAATCTTCAACCCAAAACGGAATCCTCCCTCGAGTGCCATCTGGTGATGCTTCCTGATCCGATCAATGCTGTCGTGACGATACATCTGATAGGTGTTCTGAACGATTGCCCTCTCGCTGTTGTACTTTGCCATTAACCGCAAGACCATCTCATCAAGTACGGATTGAATCCAGCTCTCCTCTGCATCGATCAGCACCGGCACATTCAATTCATAGCCCCGTCGGAAAATTGACTCCACCCGATCCTCCACCCTTCTGTAGGCAGCCCTCTCCTCAGTCGTGAGCGGCAATCCGGCACTCACCTTTTCAAGAAGGTCGAAACTGCCAATACCGGTTATTTTAAAAGCACTAAAAGGAATACTTTTGTTTTGATGCGCATATTCAACTGTACGGATCACCTCTCTGCATGTGGCATCAAACACCTCCTCTGATTCCTCACCTTCCAAAGCGTAATCAAGGATCGAATGCACATTTCGTTCCGTCAATCGCCTTATTGTACGGCTGCAATCATCGATCGACTCCCCTCCCACAAAATGACGATAAATAGTTTTGCGAATGATACCCTTCACAGGCAAGTGGAGGGCAAGCGAAAAGTTGACCAGATTTTTACCCAGGCATACCAGCTGTTTGTTGTTCATCACTTTAAAAAGTTGATATGCTTGCCACAGGCTGTTGTTGGATTGGTCACGAAATGCGATTTCACTGTTGCTGAAATCGGGTTGGTTGGTTTTTCCTGATTGCATGAATGCTTGTAAAGTAATTAGATTTGATACAAAAATAATAAAAAAAACAAATCAAGTTGATTAAAATAATTTTTTTACAATCACTTTTCATCCAACTTTTTTCAATATATTTGTATCATTCAGAAACCACAAACATAATCATTATGCCAAAAGGAATTTATAAACTTCCCGACGTGAAAAACGAGCCGGTGAAAAGTTATGCACCCGGATCACCCGAAAGAGCAGCACTCAAAAACAAACTCAATGAACTCAACCGTGGTGGACTCGATCTGCCAATGATCATCGGTGGCAAAGAAATACGTACCGGCAACCTCCATGACATACGCCCCCCTCACAATCACCGGCAACTACTAGGACACTACCACCAGGGAGACAAGAGTCATGTACAAATGGCCATCGATGCAGCACTGAAAGCCAAGCCGGCATGGGAGGCTATGCATTGGGAGAGCCGTGCAGCCATCTTCCTCAAAGCTGCCGAGCTGATTGCAGGTCCCTACCGCAGTGATTTCAATGCTGTGACCATGATAGGACAGTCGAAGAATGCCTATCAGTCGGAGATCGACGCAGTATGTGAACTGGTGGATTTCTACCGCTACAATGTAAAGAACATGGTTGAAATCTACGGGATGCAACCCAACTCATCACCCGGCATCTGGAACAGGATGGTATGGCGGCCACTTGAAGGATTCATCTTTGCACTTACTCCGTTCAACTTCACCTCAATAGCCGGGAACCTGGGAGGAGCTCCCGCACTGATGGGCAATACTGTAGTATGGAAACCTTCAAAGACAGCTGTCTGGTCGGCACATCTCATCATGGAGGTGCTGAAGGAGGCGGGACTTCCCGATGGGGTAATTAACCTGGTCTACGCCGGTGGCAGGGAAGCAGCAGAAGTGGTGTTCAATCACCGCGACTTTGCAGGTCTCCATTTCACTGGCTCCACTAACGTCTTCAATGGCATGTGGAGCACCATCGCCGGCAACATAGGACGTTACAAATCCTATCCCCGCATCGTGGGTGAAACTGGTGGCAAGGATTATATCCTGGCCGAGAAGAGCGCCAATGCGAAGCAGGTAGCCACCGCCATCACCCGTGGCGCTTTTGAGTATCAGGGACAGAAATGCTCTGCTGCTTCACGGGCCTATATCCCCACCAACATGTGGGAGGAGGTAAGGCAATATGTCACTGATGACCTCGCTAAAATCAAGATGGGTGTGGTGGATGATTTCAGCAACTTCGTGAACGCAGTGATCGATGAAGAGTCGTTCGATAAACTAGCAGCCGTAATCGATGATACCAAAGCATCCCCCGATGCGGAGATTGTCTGTGGTGGAACATACGACAAAGCGAAAGGCTACTTTATCCAGCCTACGGTGATCCTGGCGAAAAAGGCGGACTACATTACCATGCGAGAAGAACTTTTTGGCCCCATTCTCACTGTCTATCTTTATGAACCTGACAAGCT
>JAAZLV010000302.1 GCA_012799155.1 Bacteroidales bacterium
GCCGCCTTCGTGGGTGATGATTGGAAGAAGATTTACGACTATGCCTTGCAGGAGGAGTATCGCTTTCTAAGCTATGGCGACAGCTCCCTGTTATGGAAAAAGATGAAAGAAGAGTCTATTTAGGTTAAAAATAGCATTGAAACAAAGTGCTATTAGCCATTTTTTCGTATCATTGCAACTGAAATAAATCAAGTCAGAACCCACTATTGGTTCCACAACATTGGTAAAGAAAACTGCACGCATACTCGCAATCATCGTTGTAAGTGTCATATTGGTCAATATCATACTTTACATCGCACTGAGTGTTCCTGCCCTCCAGAAGAAGGCTGCAGACTTCGCCATCGGCAAACTGAAACCAATGATCGAAACGGAGGTGTCACTTGAGGGGATACGCATCAAACTGTTCAACACGGTAGAACTGAACGGACTTTACCTGGAGGATCAGCAACAGGATACGCTGCTCTATGCCGACAGGATAGCTGTGCGCATTCATGCACTGGAGCTGCTGAAAAAAAAGATCTATGTGGAGAAAGCGGGACTGGAGAATCTGGTGGCTAAGGTGCATCGTTCCTCGCCCGACGAACCATTTAACTTTCAGTTTCTGATCGATGCCTTCGCCTCCGAAAAAGATAGTGTGAAAGTCGAAAAGAACAAGTGGCGAATTACGGCTGAGGAGCTTTTGATCAAGGAGGCATCACTGCATTACCATGTTGATTCGGCACCTTTTACCCCGGATAAGTTCAATGCAAACCACATCGACCTGCACCACTTCAATTTCAGGGGCAAGGCAGATTTTGAAAGCATTGAAAAAATGCAGGCGGAAGTCGCTTTGCTAGGATTCACAGAGTTGAACGCCGGATTAACTCTTTACAACCTCAAGACCTCCGTTGTAGGAAAAGGCACCAGGATTGAGAGTGAAGAACTGAAGCTTCATATCAACAATACCGAACTGGAGGTGTCTGATGCTTTCTTCGACCGGAAGAGCCAAGCGTTTGCAGTAAAAGCAGAGAGCGAGATGAGTGACCCGAGGGATATGGGCATTTTCACTTCAAGGTTGTCACATCTGAACAAACCGGTCGCTTTCGAGCTAAAAGCCGAAGGTGAACTCCCGGAGGCAAGACTCGACAAGTTCATTTTCCATTATGGCGAGGATACCCATATCAACCTCTCCGGAAAGATTGATGATTTCCGTAATTTTGAACGGAGCAATCTTCAAGTGCTGATAAACAATCTCTCCGTATCGCAGGAGGACCTGCAGTCCATCATCCGGATCGGGCCTCCCGATTTTGCATCACCGCCGCAGTTGGTGGCACTGGGAGATTTGAATCTCCGTTTGAAGGCAGATGGCCGGTTGAACAGTTTCCGTTACGATGGTAACGTTCTTACCGAACAGGGTAAGGTGAGTATGAATGGTAGGGGGGCAATCCGCAACCAGTTCAAACTGATGACCTTTGAGGGACCGGTCCGGGCGGATGAGATCCATTTGGCAAATATACTTGGTGAGAAGACCGGCCTGGGGGATGCATCCCTGGCATCCGACGTGAAGGTGACTATTGAGCCGTCAATGGTTACTGTGGATGCCGACGGCACTGTTGAATCGGCTTACTATAAGGGGTATCATTATACCGGGCTCAATTTTGCTGGCAACTACAGCGGTGACAATGTCACGGCGCAGATAAGTAGCGAGAGTGAACGCAACAGGCTGGATTTAACCGGTGACATCACCTTTGGTGA